>JBGUVT010000064.1:0-11823 GCA_045220485.1 Anaerovoracaceae bacterium
TGAAGGAGCTCAGTATACCGCTTATGACAAGAACGGTTCTGCGGCAGGCACCCTGACACTGAATGCCAATGGAGACAGCAACACCATTGATCTGATGGAAGGCACATATACAGTTAGGGAGACATATGCTCCTCCGGGGTATGCTAAGGATCCTGAGACCTACACTGTGAAGATCGTATCTGAGGAAACAACGACCTTTACAGCCAAGGATGAACCTATCACTGATCTGGTGGAACTGCTTCTCACTAAGAATCCTGTAGGATATCCGCATGATCATGGTGAGGGAGATGCCACTCTGAAAGGAGCTGTATATAAGTTCAGCTACTATGACAGATTGAAGTCACAGGAAGTCATGCTGAGAGGAGCAAAGGCAGCTGACGGAGCTCTCAGGACATGGCACTTCGTCACAGACGAACATGGAAAGATCAACGGTCAGAATCCGACCTTTGCAGATGGTTTCACCAATGATGCCCTGTACAAGGACAAAGATGGCAAGGTCTGTTATCCTCTCGGGACGTATCTGATCCAGGAGGTCAGAGCACCTGAGGGCTATCTTGTCAATGATGAGATCCTTGAGGTCACGATCACAGAAGACGGTACGGACAATCTTCACGTCAGGACCTACAATGAGAAGATCAAAGGCGATGACACCATCATCCGCGGCGGAGTCAAGCTCGCAAAGATAGACAATGACCTTGATGAGGCTTATGCCCAGGGCGATGCGACTCTCAAGGGTGCTGAATTCACCATCTACAACCAGTCCGCTGAGACAGTGATGGTAAAGGGTAAGGAAATCGGCAAGGGCGATGCTGCTCTCGTTATAACTACGAATGCAGACGGTATCGCGACTTCCGGCGATCATGACCTTCCGTATGGATCCTATCTTGTAAAGGAGACTAAGCCTTCGAAGGGCTATCTTCTCAATACAGAGTGGTCCAGATCTTTCAGGATCAGAGAGGACGGGGTCATCATCGACCTGACTGAAGACAAAGTAAGAGAAGCAGTCGAAAGAGGCGGAGTCCAGATTATCAAGAGAGACAAGGAACTCGTCAAGTCCGAGGCTCTCGGCGGTGCACATCTCGATGGCATCGTTATGACTATCAAGAATGTATCCGGCAGGGATGTAGTTGTCCGGAAGGATCTCGACAACAAGACCGACAAGGTTGATTGGAAGAAACTGGAATCGAAGAAGGATCTCTTTGAGAGTGGAGAGATCAAGAGAATCCCTACCGGTAAGGATGTAGGTAAGATCACAGTCCACTGGAACGAAGAGAAAAAAGCGTACACAGCGGAGACTCTTTCAGATGATCTGCCATATGGCACCTATACCATTCGTGAATCAAAGACGAATGAATCCTACCAGCGTACAGATAAGACTGAGCACATGTTTACGATCAGAGAGGACGGAGTGATGGTATCTTTTGATGATAACCAGAACGAAATGGCCCTCACATTCGATGACTATGTCTACAGATCAGATGTACAGGGAACCAAGATAGCTGATTCTACGTCAGAGAGATTCAGCTTTGTTCCATTCAAGATCATCAGCGTAACTAACGGTGAGACTCACGTAGTTGTTACGGATAAGAACGGTTTCTTCTCCACTAAGGACAGAAGATCCACGGGTGATCTTGATGAGGATGAGGATGCTGACACAGCAAGGAAGCAGAATCCGTTCGATGATCTGCTTGAGGCTAAGGATATCAAAACGTCTGACCTCGAGAAGAGGTCCCAGGACATCCTTCACGGAGTATGGTTCGGTACAGGTGAGTTCGGAGACAAGGCTGAGATGAACAGCAAGTTCGGAGCTCTCCCTTACGACTCATATATCCTTGAAGAGATGCCATGCGAACACAATGAAGGCTATATCCTCCAGAAGTTCTACTTCACGGTAGATCAGAAATCCCAGAACGGATTCGTTGATCTTGAGACCATTACTGATGATGTCCCAGAGATCGGAACTACTGCATCAGTCAACGGTAAGAACAAGGATATTCGTCCACAGAAGGAGATCACACTCGTTGATGTTATCGAGTATAAGAACCTCAAGAAGGGTGAGACCTACACAGCCAAGGGAGTCCTGATGGACAAGGCTACTAAGAAACCGGTCCTTGACATAAGCGGCAATCAGATCACCGCTGAGCAGGAGTTCAAGACATTCATGTCTAACGGCAAAGTCAAAGTGACATTCACATTCGATGCTACAAGCCTTTACGGTAAGGACACAGTCGTATTCGAAAAGGTATATGACTCTGAAGGTCATGTTGCTGCAAAGCACGAGGAGATCGATGACGAGGGCCAGACCGTAACATGGGAGCCTATGAAGCCTGCTTATGAGATGTATAAGATCCGTACTACAAAGGCTCCTTCAAAGGGTGATAAGTATGGCTTCTTTGCACAGGATGAAGTTGAATACGAAGTCCATGTAGAGAACACCGGAAACATTGTTCTCACAATGGATGTATCCGATCAGTTCACTCAGAACCCTGAGTTCTTCACTGTTCCAAAGCTGAAAGATGTGAAGTTCGATGGAGAAGGAACATGGAACAACAAAAGCAAGGATGAGTTCATTGCGAACATCACTCTTGAGCCTGGTGAGAAGGCAGTAGTGACCTACACTGCTGTTGTAAGCGATGTTGCTAAGGAATACCTTGCAGCCAAGGCAAAGGATTCTGATTCTCTGGATGATAAGGGACACGACACTAACAGGGTATACCAGAAGAATAAGACCGACGATAAGGACGGTTACTGGAATACTGCAAAGTGTGAGAACTTGACATATCCGAATCCGGATAAGCCTGATGAGCCTGGTACACTCGAACCTAAGGACGACGTGGCCCAGACTCCTGTCCAGACACCTGAGATCGGAACCACGCTCACAGGCAGCAAGAAGGCCAAGGAAGTCGATCCTTGCAAGGAGACAACTCTCACTGACGTGGTCGAGTACAAGGCTCTCGATCCATCGAAATGGTATATGATCGAGGGAACACTTATGGTCAAGGATACCGGAGATCCGCTGGTTGAGCATGGCCATGAGGTGACTGTCTGGAGCGAACCGTTCAAACCTAAGAAGCCAAATGGCAAGGTCGAGGTCACCTTCGTGATCGATACCAGAAACCTCAAGGGTAAGGAACTTGTAGCTTTTGAGACTGCTTACAGGATCAATGACTATGAGGAAGGCAAGGATCTTTCAGAGACTACCCTGACTCAGGTCGCAGAGCATAAGGATCTGAATGACGAGGGCCAGACTATTCTGGTCAAGGATGGTCCAGAAGTGAGTCCGCCGCCAAAGACAGGCGACAATACTATGCTCTGGCTGTACGGAGGACTCTTTACTGCTGCGTTTGGCAGCATGCTTGCACTTGTGATCAAAGAGTATATCAAGAAGCGCAGACAGGATAAAGAAGACGCAGAGATGTTCGTCTGATCTGAAGGCGAACGATTACTGAAATGGAGGCGGAAGCTAACAGCAACCGCCTCCTTTGCTTTGCAGAAAACAGGGGAGGAAACAGAAATGAACTATAACGAAAGAAAATTCAATATGGATATAGCAGCGGTCTGCGGACTCAGGGAAGCAGTGATCGTTGACTTCATTAGAGGCTGGCTTCTTACAAGTGATGAGACGACATACAGACACGGACATCTCTGGGTCAAATGCACCCAGAAAACAATGACTGTTCACTTGCCGTTCCTGACTGAAAGTATGGTGCGAAATTCGATCAGGAAGCTTGTAACGAAGGGAATCATCAAGATTGCCAAGTTCAGCGACTATAGGTTTGATCATACCTACTGGTATACCTTTACAGATTACGGTGAGGAGCTGCTCGATGACGGAGTATGCATTGAATGAAGGAAATACTGAATAAGAAAAAGGGGGAATCATATGGATAAGGCAAAACAGAAGCTGCTGGACAAGCTGGGAAAGAAAGGCTTTGACACAGAGAAAAAGGTTAACGCCATAGACATGCAGGTGGCTTTTGATAACGGACTTGCTGATGAGATAGGCGGTATTCTTTCCCTTCAGAAGGCTATAAAGACTCATACCGTATACACATTCCTTATGGGTGGCGTTGATTCAAAACCGGAGAAGAGGGAGGCAAAGTATGATCGAGATGATAGAGGATCAGGAAACGATTCAGAGCCATACAACTATGGAGGTTAAAGACCTGGATGAGCTGAGGGACCTGATAAACAGCCTTCCTGAAGGAACAGTCTACTCACTTAACCTGGAGGTGATAGAGCTTGGGCAGGAAACCTAATGACGAGAAGATAGAAGTGGTCAACATCCGCATGGTAAAGGAGCCGTCCATCTACAGCACGGAGAAGATCAGGACTCCGGATGATGTTTTGAGAGTGATAGCAAACGAGCTTGCAACATATGACAGAGAGGTTTTTGCAGTGCTGAATCTCAAAACCAACGGTCAACCAATCAATCTGAATATATGTAGTGTGGGAACACTTGATGCTTCGGTAGTCAGTCCGAGAGAGGTGTTCAAGAGCTGTATTCTTTCTAATTCAGCAGCATTCATTGCTGTGCATAATCATCCGAGCGGAAGTATTGCACCCAGCCAGGAGGATAAGGACGTTACCAAAAGACTCCTGAGTTGTTCAGATCTTCTCGGTGTGAAGATGCTCGACCACATAATAATTGGTGGTGAAACCGGAGATATGTACAGCTTTAAGAGCGATGGATTACTTGATCAGCTCAGACCTGCGCGCGCAGTATGGGAAAGATAAATAAACTATTTCAAACGAACGAAAGGAGCTTTTATGGCAAACACTAATGATGTGACTTTTGAAATCGTGGAACACATCGGCGTTATCGACGTTATCGATAACAGAGAAGAGAAGTGGACCAAGGAGGTCAATGTCGTTGCATGGAACGGCGGCAAGCCAAAAATCGATGTGAGGGACTGGAACGAAAAACACGACCGCATGAGCCGCGGCATCACTCTTACTGAGGATCAGGCAATGAAGATGACCAAGGCACTCGTGGAAAGATACAGAGCAAAAACTGCTCAGGAACACGCCATTCCCATGAGCGGTGATTACGCAAGGTAGTCACAGGGCGACATCATAAGGAAATCATCCGTGATGTCGTCATACATAGAAAGGTTCGTGCGTGACAAGAAATCAGTGCTTCTGGGACGTATTATCAACATTTGGTTTGTACTTGCAAGCATGTGGCTGTTATCTGTTAGTTGCCAGAGACAATTAGAATATCTTTATCAATACAAATACTGACTTGGAAAAAGCGAGGGTATAATGGTTAACAAAGATAGATGGGCTATAATTGGCGGAGGCAATGGAGGGCAAGCATTAGCAGCATTCTTTTCGATTAAAGGGAAAAAAATAAGGCTTTATGATGTGTTCGATAAAACTGTTGAGTTAATCAACAAAGCTGGAGGTGTGGAATTGGAGGGTGATATTGAAGGCTTTGGGGAAATAGAATTTGCTACTACAGATATGCAAAAGGCTATTAGTAGTGCAAAAGTGATTTGGGTGATTCTCCCTTCAATCTACCACAAAAGCATTGCGGCTACGATGGCTCCTTATCTTGAGGACGGGCAGATTATTATACTCAGCCCTGTTGCAGCTCTTGGAACTATGGAATTCGAAAATAGTTTGAAGGAAAACGGATGTAGTGCGAATGTAGTTTTATCTGGAACTTGCACATTGCTTTTTGCTTGCAGAATGCAGATGCCAGGCAAAGTTACAGTAAACGGAAAGAAAAAATGGCTTACAATAGCTGCTTATCCAGCATCGTATAACAATGAAGTCCAGCGTGAAATAGGAGAATATGTGCCTGAGTTTGAATTCGTTGATAACATTATTAAGGTATTTCTTGATAACAAAAACTATGCAGTTCATCCGGGCCCTACGTTATTATATGCAGGAATGATAGAAAATGGTGTTGACTTTGAATACTATATCAATATGGGGAAGACACAAGTAAAACTTGTGGAAAGTATCGATAGAGAAAGTATCAAAATTGCTAAGGCATATGGTATTAATGATAGCTTGGAAATAACGGAATTCTTCAAGAAGACTTACGGATATGAGGGCGACAGCTTCTATGAGCTTCTAACAACTGCAGACTGCTATAAAGGGATTAGCGGACCAAAGACTCTCAGCGTCAGATACCTGCAAGAAGACATTCCTTATGCGCTCAAAGGCATACAAGCACTTGGTAAGGCAGCAGGGATTGATACTCCGGCAATAGATGCAGTTATCACTCTGGCATATACTCTCAAAGGCGATGAATTAGATAACGGAAGATCATTGGAAAATTTAGGGCTAGCCGGCATAGATAGAAACGAGCTCCTGGAGCGTTGCAGAGGTTAGATATGAGTGAAACGAGAAAAGCTATTTACCTTGATTTGTGTGCATCATTTTTCTTTTCTCTTATGGGGTTTCTATCACAGTCTGTAGCAAGGATTCCTGTGTTTCAAAAGACACTTGTTAGGAGTGTTGTCACTTTTACTATACTGGCAGTATCCGCTACTGTCAGAAAAGAAAAGGTCGTAATAGAAAAAAGAAATCTGCCTTTATACTTGACAAGATCAATCTTCGGCATAGTAGGGATAATTGGTTATTTGTACAGTGCTGACCATCTGGTCTTTTCAGATGCAAGCATGATACAAAAGCTTGCACCCTTTTTTTCTATAACAATCAGTTTATTCCTTTTGAAAGAAAAAGCATCTGCCAATCAGTGGGCGCTCGTAGCAATAGCTATGACAGGTTTAGTATTTGTAGTCAAACCCGCTGGGGCTCTAGGCGTAGGAATTGCAGAGATTGTTGCTGTTATAGGTGCGGTCGGTTCAGGCGCTGCATATGTGTTAGTAAGAAAATTAGGAATAAATGGTGCAAGTCCCACATCGATAGTATTATTTTTCTCCGGATTTACGGTAATCGCCTGTATACCTATAATTATTTCATCGTATGTGCGTATGACTGCAGCAGAGTTAATCCTATTAATAGGCATGGGTGTATGCGGCGGTACAGCACAGATCCTTATAACCATAGCTTATGGGAAAGCTCCAGCAAAAGAGATATCTATTGTGGAGTATTCCGAAATAGTTTTTGCAGCATTACTGGGCTTTATATTTGATCACGAACTCGCTGATAAAACAAGTATGATTGGTTATCTTATAATCTTTGCCGCTGCACTGCTTAGAATCAAAACTTCATGATATGTGCTATTGCATCGAGCTTACTTCCATGCATGATTTTACATACTGTTTGAAGGCGATTTCTTCGGGGGTGAGTTCGATATTTTTATTGGAAACAAAGTAGATATCTTTAGACATATCCACATCGTTCAAATCTTTAGCAACAACTACACCCGATTCTACAGCCGACTTTACAACTGTGCGGTTCAGCAGACTCTTTTGAACGAATCCAACACCATGGTTCTTAGCGGCAAACTCAAATATCAGGCTATCGTTTGACGTTTCAAGTACTATGGTCGGTGATAGCTCATGATCAATCATCATATTATAGTGTGCGCTGAATGAACTATACTCTCTTCCTAGAAGTGCAGTTGGAACGCCTTGCAAATCAGAAGGCTTTAAAGTGTCTAACTTTGCAAGAGGATTATCAGGATGCATGATAACACATTGCGAAACGGAGCTTACAAAAACGCTATCAAATAACTCCGGGTTCACAGGACCGGTGAGAAACCCCATGTGATATTTTCTTTCAAGGAACTGACTATTAAGGAATGAATCAGGCACTTCTACAAGATTAAAGGTGATGTTTGAATGTGCTTCCTGGTATTCATAAAAGAATTCGTAGCCAAGATAATAGAATGCACCGTTTGTCGCATAAATAGAAAGAGCGGTCTTAGATGTTGAATAAGAACCCTTAAGAGATGAAACCTCATGCAGAAGATAGTCAAGATCGCGCACCTTATGATATAGATTGGTTCCGTATATTGTAGGGGATATACCATTTACCGAACGTACAAATAACGGCACATCAAGTTCTGTTTCCAACTTGTTAATCACTTTGGCAAGTCCTTGCGGAGTAATGTATATTTTTGCCGCGGCACTGTTAAACGAATTGCTTTCATATGTAACTGAAAAAATCCTAAGATCCCTAGTGTCCATAACTCATCATCTTCCTTGCATTTATAAGTGCTTCTTTTCTCTCAATATTAATATACACTCCACATCAATGAAAAGACACAAACTATTTGTTTCTTCTTGGTAACGTTTATGGCAATTCCCAGAATGTGTTGACTAAGGTAATAATAATGCAAGGCATATTCCGTCAATAAGGAATTGGTTAATTATAGAAAAGGAGGATAAAAATGCTAGATAATGTTTCGTCCCAAGCGGTGACATTAATACTGGTAAGTACCGCAGTAGCGCTTCTTATCGGAATGGGCATCACGGTCTTTTTTACAAAGAGAACCAAGACAAATAGTGACTGGGCAATCGGCGGCCGCAAGGTTCCTACGATTGTTCTAATCTTCACAATGTTTGCTACTCAGTGCGGCGGTGGAGTTCTCGTAGGACACATTGGTATAGCCTATTCATCTGGATATGCTGTACTTGCTTATCTATTTGCAGGGTGTGCAGGCCTTTTGCTAATGATCCTGGCTGCAAACTGGTTCAGAAAGAACGAATTCGTTACAATACCGGATATCTTTAGGAAACTATATGGTGAGAATAAATTCCTTTTGATAGTTGCATCTATTATGGCCATGATAGTGCCTTTCGGATGGATTTGCTCGCAGAGCGTTTCCTTTGGAAAGCTGTTTGCTTCTTTGACAGGGGTCAACACAGTTGTGCTTATTGCAATTTTTCTCATTATATGTGTACTGTTTACACTCCCATCAGGATTTAATTCAGTAGTATGGTCCGACTTCGTCTTTGGCGTAATGATGCTGATACTGTGTCTTATTACTGCTGGTCAGGCGCTTTCAATGGGTGGAGGATGGAGCAATATATTAGCTAACTTCCCTGAGCAAGAGAATGTTACACTTCCTGGAGGAATCCTTGGTGCCGGAGTATCTACAACACTTCTGTGGATTATAGCAGCTACACCAGGAATGATGACTAACCAAATGAGTATCCAGCGTGTATGTGCTGCAGATTCTGTGAAAAATGCTCGCAAGGTGCTTTATCTGAGTGTGGTACTTATGATTCTCATGGAACTTTGGGTAGTTGTAGTAGGAATCACAACAAGATCACTTGTGCCTGCGCTTGGTGAGGGTGAGGACGCTACAGGAATATTCTTAACCATGATTCCTGTGTGGTCACAGGCACTCTTCGCAGGGCTCGTAACTACCACAATTCTGACTACTACAGACAGTTCTCTTCAGAGTGTTTCGGTCAATGTTACAAACGATATTTATGCAAAATTCATTAATCAGAATGCAAACGATGCGCAGCTAAAGAAGTTTGCGAGAATAAGCACAGTTGTTATAGCGGCTTTGGCGTTCTTCATAGCAGTTAGCTTCCAGCAGGTGCTTAACCTTATCGTTATGTCATATTCATACGCAGCTTCCGGATTGCTTGTGCCAATATACTTTGGATATGCTTTTTCAAAAAAGCACACGCTTGCACCAATAACCGGAATTATAAGCATGATTGCTGGCGTTGTAGGATGCGCAATATTCAATTTCTTCATTCCAACATTCCTGCCTGCAGCATTCTATGGCATCATAATCTCGTTTGTTGCGATGGTAATTTCGCTTTATGCTACAGAAAAAAAGAATAAAGTAGGACAGACTGCTTAATCAAGTTTTAGTAATATTATTAGCATTATTAAGGGGGAAAAAATGAAAACTTTATTGCTTGATGAATCTACAATGAAAAGACTACTTACGATGAGAGAGGCAATTGATATCTGCGATAAGACTTTTGCGGATCTCGCGCTTGGCAATACACTTAATCCAGCTAAAGTTAATCTTAATCTTGGTGACAGCGAGCCAACAAAGCTCCCGTATAAAGCATCTCTAAATGCGATGCCTGCATACATCGCTTGGCAAGATATAGCAGGAATGAAATGGGCTGGCGGATTTGGAGCAGGAAGAAGAGAAATCGGCAGACCATTCCTCAACGCTCTTATCTTACTGATAGAGCCAAATTATGGAGACTTTTTGGCCGTAACTGATGGAACATGGATAATGGCTCTGCGTACAGGAGCACAGACTGCGGTTGCTCTTAGACACTTAATTCCTGACAAGAAGTCTATAACCGTTGGTATCTATGGCGCGGGGCTTCAGGGAAGAACACAAACTATGGCTATTTGTACAGAATTCAATGTTGAGAAATTGGTGGTATATGATAAATTCCGGGCTGCTTCAGAGAAATTCAAAGAAGATATGAATAGTGTAGTCCAGGGAGATATTGTTATTACTGAAGATCCTAAAGACGTTGCACAGACCGATGCGTTCATTTCTGTAACATTTGCTGATGACAATTTTATAAAGGGTGAATGGATGAAACCAGGAAGCATTTATCTTGGACTTGGTTCTTATGGTGAATGTGATTGGGAGATGATCGAGGGTGCTGACCACCTTATCGTAGATCATGTGGAGCAGGCACTTCATAGAGGAAACCTCAAAAAGTTTGCTGAGGAAGGAAAAGTTACAGAAGACTCAGTCACATGTACAGTTGGAGACTTAGCAGCCGGTCTTTGCAAAATCGACGATATCGATAAAAAGAAAATAGTAGTAGCACCGATTGGAATGGGTTGCTTGGATGTAGCATGTGCAGGTATAGCATATAAGAAAGCTGTTTCGATGGGAATTGGTGAAGAATATCAGTTTGATAAATAGAAAGCATTGATTAACACATAATACTTGTTTATTGAAATGAGTCACATTAATAAGTGATTGATTTGCAAGAGTTTCAACAGGAACAATTTCTAATCAAGTTTTAAATGGGCAGAAAGAAAACTTCTGCCCATTTTTAGTTGTAAGGAGGAAACAACCATGTCGTATTATACAGAAGAAATAATAAAGAAAGCACGGTCGATTGATTTGCTAACATACCTGCAGCAGTATGAGCCAACAGAGTTGGTGAAGCTTAAAGGAAATACCTACTGTACCAGAGAACATGACAGCTTGAAGATATCCAATGGAAAATGGATGTGGTGGAGCAGGGGCTTCGGAGGCAATTCCGCACTGGATTACCTTATAAAAGTAAAGGGTATCTCCAATGTGTATATCTTTCAGATCATCCGCGGATACCGGAGTGATAAGAACTTTCTTTCCATCTCTGATTTCTACCATTTTAGTGTCCTCCTATTACATTTCAAAACCGGTATGGGTGGTTACTGTGTAATTGAGATCTTTGTCAAATACTATGTGACCTCTGCGGTGACTCCAGCAGCCAACGTTAACAGCTACGCCTATTGCAGATGGATGACGTGCGGTGTTCTCGATATTTACGCCCATGACTGAGAAGTTTCCTCCCATTCCCTGAGGTCCGAGACCAATCGCATTAATTCCATCTTCAAGCAGTCTCTCCATCTTCGCAGCCCTTTCGTTTTCGTTATGAGAGCCATCAGCTCCAAGACTCCGGACTAAGATCCGGAGCTTTTTTATTCCCGTGGTTACGCGAGAATCATCTGCACAAGCAGTGAGGGGTCAGTGAGACGTTCTCCTTTCCATCAAAAGATAGTATAGAAAAAAGTTTCATAATAAAGTTTTAAAAAACAACACTTACTTATAATTTCAGACCCAGAATATTGCGTTCAGTAACGATGACAATATAATAAACATAACAAGTACTTGATCTATTTCCGGGAGTAAAGAAAGTGCGAAAGATAATTGATGACAAGAGACTGATATATAAATGTTGCAGT
>JBGUVT010000065.1:0-11324 GCA_045220485.1 Anaerovoracaceae bacterium
AAGCAATATCCATGTGCCGTACTGATAGACCTTATACCACCAGCTGTATCTGTCGAGTCTGAATATCTGGGTTAATATACCCCAGCCATCCAGCGGCGGACATGGTATCAGGTTGAATATCATAAGTACAATATTTATGCTGACGATATAAAACAGAATCAGATAAATATTGTAAACGAGCTCGGACGCCGCAGCTCCGCTGAATGCCTTCACCATAGCTCTTGCCGGTATTGCAAAGATTATGGCAAGAAGAAGATTCATTGTGACACCTGCAATGCCAACCAGAAACTCGTCTCTTCTTCTGTGCTTATAATACCCTGGGTCGATCTGCACAGGCTTTCCCCAGCCGAATCCTACAAGAAGAAGGGCCAGAAAACCCATCCAGTCTATGTGTGCAAGCGGATTGATGGTCACTCTTCCCTGCCTTCTCGGCGTTGGATCACCAAGTTTGTCGGAAACCCAGGCGTGAGCAAATTCGTGGAAACTGAGTCCGATTATGATGCCCGGAAGCATCAGTATTTTTGTAAGGATCATATCTGCGTTCAATTGAGCGCTCCTTTCTTTCGCGGTTTACAGAATCTCTGTAAGCAGCCTGGAAATCGATTCAGATGCCCTTTCCATTTTCGAGATCCTGTCTCTGTCATCCTGTGTGTACGGGCGTGACAGTCTTATGTCGTCCAAAAATCTTTTATCGAGATTTTCAGTGACATCCCTGTCATATATGAATGCATTGGACTCAAAATTGAGTCTGAAACTTCTGTTATCGAAATTAGCGGATCCGACCGTGCATACCTCTCCGTCTATGCTCAGAGTCTTGGCATGTAAAAACCCGTTTTCATAAATATAAATCTTTGCTCCGTCCCTTATAAGTCTGCCTGCATTGTACAGCGTAGTCCTGTAAACGAACGGATGGTCAGGCATGCATGGTATCATAATCCTCATATCGATACCCGATCTTGCCGCCATGCGAAGCGATTCCATCATCGGCTCGTCAGGCACCAGATAAGGTGTCTGGATGTATATGTTTTTTCTGGCATTAGTTATCATTTTCATGAATGCCATCTTTATCTCTTCTTTTTCGGATTCCGGACCGCATGAGACTATCTGGATAGGTATGTCTCCGGTTTCTGCCCTGAATGCGTATCTTACTGACTGGTCGATAAGATCTATCTCTTCTTTGGAAGCATAGCGCCAGTCCATATAAAATCTCTCATTGAGGGTTGCAAGTGCATTTCCTCTGATGATCAGTTGTGTATCTCTCCAGTATCCGAATTTCTTTCTGTATCCGAGATACTCTTTGGCGATGTTGAATCCGCCGATATAGCCTATTTCGTTATCGATTATCGCCAGCTTACGGTGATTCCGGTAGTTTATCCTGAAGTACAGGTGCCGTATAAGAGGTTTGAAGAAGAATGCGTATTTCCCTCCGGCTTTTTTGAAGGCTCTCAGATCAGAATATCCTATGCTGCGGCTTCCGAGCGCGTCCATGAGCAGCCTGACTTTTACACCTTCCTGCGCCTTCCTTGTAAGAAGCTCGATCAGTCTCCTTCCCACAAAGTCATCTTTGACTATGTAGTAACAAAGCTTGATAGTATACTTTGCATTCTCTATGTCTTTGCAGAGCCTCTCGAACATCTCCTTTCCGTCGGTGATGACCTCTACGCTGTCATTGGCAGTAAGAAGCGAATCGGCATATCCGAGGTTCATGCTTATCATGTCTTTCCACCTGCCGGTAATATCGTCCTCATCTACAGGCATGCTCTGCCGTACCGCTTCCTTTTGCCAGCCAATAAGAGTTTCCTTGCCTTCTTTCTCGTCTTCGGTCATTCTGAATATCTGCTGTCTTGCAATATTCTGAGAGAAGATCATGTAGAGTAGCAGCCCGACCGCAGGTACCATGAACAGTACCATTATCCATGCCATGGTCGCAGTAGGTGATTTTGAGTCATCGAAGAAAATTAGTCCGAGCGCAATAAGAGCGTTCAGGACGTAGATGATGACCATGATATGTGACAATGTGAAAAACTGCAGGAATTGCTCCAGTATGCCTGTCATTTCACTTCTCTTCCTTCAAGGCTGAAAGTTTTGCTTTCAGTGATTTCCACCATGACCTTGCGGCCCATCAGCTGCTCAGGGCTTCTGTCTGATGTGAAGTTTACAAGCTTGAATCCATCGGTTCTTCCGGCCAGAACATTATCATCGCTCCGGCTTACGCCTTCTGCTATCACCTCACAGATACGTCCCTTGTATGCCTGATTCTTCTTAAGACTGATCTCATTCATCACATCCACCAGTCTGTCGAATCTCTCGTGGCAGACTTCATCAGGGATCTGGTCAGTGAATTTAGCTGCCGGGGTCCCCTCACGTGGTGAATATATGAACGTGAATGCTGAATCATATTCGACTTTTCTGGCTATATCGAGAGTCTCTTCAAAGTCCTCATCGGTCTCGCCCGGAAATCCAACTATTATGTCGGTGGATATCGTGATGTCAGGAGCAGTCTTTCTGAGCTTTTCTACTATTTTGAGATATGATTCCCTGTCGTAGTGGCGGTTCATGCGCTTCAGTATCCTGTCGCTGCCTGACTGCACTGGAAGGTGTATGTTGTGGCAGAGTTTATCGCACGTTCTGAAACATTCGATCATCTCATCGGAAATATCCTTTGGGTGTGAGGTCATGAATCTTATGCGCTCTATCCCTTCTATCTCATTGACAGCTCTGATCAGGTCAGCAAAGCTGTGGCCTTCAGCGTCCCTGTATGAATCAACGTTCTGGCCAAGCAGCATTACCTCTATCACTCCGTCAGCTGCAAGATTTCTTATTTCGCTGCAGACATCACTGAGCATACGGCTCTTCTCACGTCCTCTCGTATAAGGAACAATGCAGTATGTGCAGAAGTTATTGCAGCCATATGTTATATTCACAAGTGCTTTGTGGCGGTGCATCCTGACCGGCTTCATGCCTTCTTCGCTTATATCAGGATTGTTGGCAATGATTGCCCGCATGCGTCTTCCAGTCTTTAGTCTCTCTTCGAGAAGTTCCGGGAACTGAGCAATATTCTGCGTACCGAATACTATGTCTACCCATGAGAAACGCTTGTTGATCTCAGCCACCACTCTGGGCTGCTGCGGCATACAGCCGCATACTGCAAGCACAAAGTCGGGATTATTCTTTCTGACTTTCTTGAACTGTCCAAGAGTTCCGAAGAAACGTTTGTCAGCGTTTTCCCTTACACTGCATGTATTTATAACAGTTACGTCTGCCTTATACGGATCATCGATATGCTCGTATCCCATAGCTTCCAGAAGTCCGGCTATGTTCTCAGAGTCATGCTCGTTCATCTGGCATCCGTAAGTGATTACGTGGTACTTTTTCATTGAACCTCGTCTTTCTTGCTTCGTGACATCAGCATTCTTACTGCTTTATCAGGCGCGATTTCTCCCTTCAGCACAGCTCTGGTAGCCATGCATACCGGCATCTCAACACCAAGTTTTCCGGCTAGGTCATAAACCGCGTCAGCTGTATAGTAACCTTCAACGACTGAGCCGACTTTTTCTACTGCTTCTTCAGCTTTAAGGCCATCTCCTATCAGGAGTCCGCAGCGTCTGTTTCGCGACAGATCAGTAGCGCATGTTACAATGAGGTCGCCTATACCGGCAAG
This sequence comes from Anaerovoracaceae bacterium, assembly GCA_045220485.1. Taxonomy (GTDB): domain Bacteria; phylum Bacillota; class Clostridia; order Peptostreptococcales; family Anaerovoracaceae; genus Crickella. The sequence goes on from JBGUVT010000065.1 coordinate 3,662, forward strand.
ACCCGAGAAGGTCTCTGCGTTTGCCCCAAGTTTGAGGCCTAGTCTTTTTATTTCATGAACAGAGCGTGTCATGAGCGCTGCTCTGGCATTGCTTCCGAGTTTCATTCCATCAGAAATTCCGGTAGCTATAGCAATCACGTTCTTTACTGCTCCGGCGATCTCCACACCGACCATATCATCCTGTGTGTATATGCGCAGCTGTTCTGACATGAATGCGTCCTGGACGAACTTTGCAGCCTCAGGATCTGCCGAAGCAGCTACAATGCCTGCAGGAGCATTCATTACTATCTCCTCTGCGTGTGTCGGTCCCGACAGCGCAACGTATCTGACTTGCGGTATTGTTTCTTCAGCCACTTCGCTCATTCTCTTAAGGGTGTTCTTTTCAATACCCTTAGCGAGATTAACCACGATGGTGCCGTTTTCCAGATACTTTGAAGCATCAGCCGATACCTGCCTGAAAGTCTGAGCAGGTACAGCAAATACCACTATGCTTTTACCTCTGACTGCTTCGCCTATATCATTTGTATAATTCAGTCTGTCACTGAGAATGGCATCCGGCAGATACCTGCTGTTTATACGGGTCTCTTTCATAGCATCAAGAGCAGCCTTATTGCGTCCGTATAAAGTCACTCTGTGGCCATTATGAACTATCAGGTTGGCCATGGCAGTACCGAAAGAGCCGCTGCCAATAACAGCTACGTCAAGCGCTTTATCACCAAGATCGGGTATACTGACTCCCGCATAATAGTCTATTGCTTTCATTTCGTCTGCTCCTTTTCGTCTGTTTTATTGCTGCCTCCAATGGTTAGCGGCTTTTCTTCTCCTTTTGCGATCCTTTTTATATTGGCCATGTGCATAAGCATGAGGAATGCTGCGGCTCCTATAGAGAAATACAGGTAATCAGGAGCAAAATGCCATATCAGCACCGGATAGGACAATGCAGCTACCAAAGATGCTATTGACATTCTGCGGGTAATTGCAAAGAGAATACCTGCAACAAGAATAGCTATAAGAGCGCTTGGCCAGTTGAGAGCAAGTGCAGCGCCAAAAGCCGAAGCTACACCCTTGCCTCCCTTGAATCCGAATGCCGCAGGGAAACAGTGGCCAAGGATCACACAAGCGAAGGCCACCATTGCGCCGTACTTTCCGCCGAAGCTGATTCCGATCTTTACTGCAACAAAAGCCTTAAGAACATCCACTACGAAGACAGTAATGCCCGCACCCATGCCCATAACTCTGATAGTGTTGGTCATTCCGGCATTTCCGCTGCCCTCCTTGCGGATGTCTATGCCCCTGAGTTTTCCTATAATGATTGAAGGGTTGATGTTACCCAGGGCATAAGCGGCGATTCCTATGACAACGAGCCTTAATGCTTCGCTCATCTCCGTTCACCTCTCTTTTCACTCCAGACAAATTTGATTGATGTACCTTCAAAATCAAAAGCTTCACGTATTTTGTTCTCGAGATATCTGGCATACGAAAAATGCATGAGTTCCCTGTCGTTGATACTGAACGAGAACAGAGGCGGCTTTGTGCCGATCTGAGTCGCATAATAAATTTTGAGTCTGCGTCCTTTGTCTGAAGGCGGCTGTCTCATCATTACTGCGTCTTCAATAATGCTGTTGAGCTTTCCTGTTGTAATACGGACACTTCTGGCATCGGCTATGCGCGAGCATCTTTCAATTATGTCGAATATCCTCTGCTTGTTGATAACGGATGTAAACACGACCGGAGCATATGATGCAAACAGCATCTCGGCCTTGATCTTTCTCTCGTAATCGCGCATCGTGTTGGTCTCTTTTTCTATAAGATCCCATTTATTCACGACTATAAGCAGCCCCTTTCCGGCTTCATGAGCGTATCCTGCTATCTTTTTATCCTGCTCTGTAAGGCCTTCCACGGCATCAAGCATCAGAACGCATATGTCGCAGCGCTCTATAGCGGCTATGGCTCTTACAACGCTGAATCTTTCTATGGAATCGTTCACCTTGCTCTTTTTGCGCAGACCGGCTGTGTCGATCAGGGTATACTCCCTGTCCTTATATGTGAACGGAGTATCGATCGTATCACGTGTAGTGCCTGCAATTGGTGAAACAATTACCCTTTTCTGTTTGGTAAGTGCATTTACCAGAGATGATTTTCCGACATTTGGCTTGCCGATTATTGCAATGTGAACACTTTCATCAACCCTGCCGAATGATTCTTCCGGGAATCCTTCAACTATCCTGTCGAGGAGATCGCCTATGTTGGTCATGTTGGCAGCACTGATGGGTACCGGTTCACCGAATCCGAGCTCATAGAAATCGAGAATGACCTCATAAGCCTTTGAAGGTGAGTCAACCTTGTTTACAACAAGTATGACCTCTTTGCCTGTGCGGCGCAGAAGATCTGCTACCTCCCGGTCAGCTGCAGTAAGGCCTTCTTTTCCGTCCACCATAAAGCAGATGACATCCGCCATATCCATTGCCATGACGGCCTGATCCCTCATCTGGGAGCGTATGGTGTCATCAGTACGCACTTCTATGCCGCCCGTATCGATAACTGCAAATTCCTTGCCGTTCCATTCTGTCTCGGCATAGATTCTGTCACGGGTAACTCCCGGGATATCCTCTACTATTGCGCGCCTTTCTCCTATAAGGCGGTTAAAGAATGTCGATTTACCGACATTTGGTCTTCCTACGATTGCAAGAATGGGTTTACTCATCAAATATACCCTCCACAAAGTCATGTGCATTAAACGGCTGCAGATCAGTCATTTTCTCACCTACGCCGATAAACTTTATAGGCATGTCGAATTCATCAGTGATGGTAACCGTTATACCACCCCTTGCCGTTCCATCCATCTTCGTAAGAACGATTCCGGTAATATCAGCTATATTATTGAATTCTTCAGCCTGGTTTACAGCATTCTTACCTGAAGTAGCATCAACTACGAGAAGATTTTCTCTTGTTGCTTCAGGCCATTCTCTTGAAATGACCCTGCTCATCTTTTCGAGTTCCTTCATGAGGTTTGTCTTGTTCTGAAGTCTTCCGGCTGTATCGCATATGAGTACGTCAACGTTATTGGCTTTTGCCGACTGTATTGCATCGTATATGACTGCAGTCGGGTCCGCGCCTTCTTCTCTCCTGATGACTTTTTCAACTCCTACTCTCTGTCCCCAGAGTTCGAGCTGCTCTGCCGCTGCAGCACGGAAAGTGTCAGCAGCTGCAAGCATTACTGTTTTTCCCTGCTGTATGTACATGTTGGCGAGCTTCGCGATAGTAGTAGTCTTTCCGCCTCCGTTGATGCCTATCATCAGAATTACGAGCGGATACTCATTCTTCATGAGGTTGCGCTCCCCCTTATCCATGAGTTCCTCAAGTATGCGTGAAAGTTCTTTTTTGATCTCGCGTTCCCTGGTGATGTACTTATAGTTTATCGCCTTGTTCAGTTCTTCTATTATCTTGGCTGATGTTTCTATGCCTACGTCGGCCATAACAAGTGACTCCTCGAGCTGATCGAGGAACTCCGGTCCGAGTTCAGGGTTATCATAGACCGCCATCGTAATGGAATCGATGAATTTGCGGAATACGGTTTTCTTTTCAAATAGTGCCATTTATCGGTCTCCTTATATATTATTCAAGTCCTTCCGGGTCGAATTCATCTCCCAGCTTTAGCGACAGCATGCGTGAAATGCCCTGCTCAGGCATCGTGACGCCGTAAAGAACGTCTGCATGCTCCATAGTCGCCTTCTGGTGTGTTATGAGCGCAAACTGTATGTTTTCAAAGTTTCTGAGGTAGTCAGAAAACCTCTCAATATTCACTTCATCAAGTGCAGCCTCTACTTCATCAAGGATGACAAAAGGTGTAGGCTTGGCCTTGAGCACCGCAAACATAAGAGCTATAGCGGTAAGTGTCTTTTCTCCTCCGGAAAGAAGATTTATGTTCTTTAGTTTTTTGCCAGGCGGCTGTGCTGTAATCTCTATGCCCGATTCAAGAGGCTTTGTCTCGTCTTCGAGTCTGAGTTCAGCATATCCTCCGCCAAAGAGTTCTTTGAACGACTGTTCAAAGTTGACTACGACGCGGTCGAAGTTTTCTTTGAACTTTGTCCTTATGGTCTTATCCATGTTGGAGATTATCTCATTTAGCTCATTCATGGCCTTCGTAAGGTCTGCTTCCTGAGCCGTCATGAATTCATATCTCTTGCTTACGGCCTTATACTCTTCGATCGCTCCTACGTTAACATCACCGAGTTCCGCGAGCCTGAGTCTTATCTCCCTGGACTCTCTGTTGCCGGCTGTGATCGCAAAGTTTTCATCTCTCATGTCGAGAGCCTCAGCATAGGATACTTCAAATTCGTCCCACAGCTTATCTTTCTGTGTATCAAGCAGAGTCTCGTTTCTGGCTGTCCTGACCTCGAGCCTGTAGCGCTCATCGCGAACGGCCTCAAGCTCCTCTCTGTCTTTCTTCTGAGAAGCCATAAGAGCTTCGCTTCTGCTTCGTCCGTCCTCGAGCCTTGAAGTGATATCCGCAATCTTTTCTTCGAGCTCAGCTTTTTCCTGACTGAGAGCACGCTCCTGGTCTCCGGACTGTTCACCGGAAGCAGTAAGTCTGTCCCTGTCAGTTGTCAGTTCCTTTTGCAGAGCAAGATTATCTTCAACAGCTGCCTCGAGTTCCGTGACATCGTCTCTTACGCGTTCTATCATCTCGTTGTCGGCAAGCATTCTGGATTCGCTTTCTCCGATCCTGACTTTCAGAGCAACTATGGCTTCGTTATCCTGCTCAATGACAGGCTTGATATCTTCAGCTTCTTTCATGAGAGCTTCAGCCTTTTCCTCAGCCTCGGCATATTCTTTTTCGGCTTCTTCAATGCTTTTCCTGTGGTTGGAAATCATAGCGTCTGCTCTTTCGATATCCGAATCCAGGGTCTCCATGCTGGATCTGAATCTCTCAGCTGCGCCTTCGTCTTCTCTTACAAGTGCCTCCGCGTGATCTTTATCTGCTCTGAGCACGTTGCCTGCGATATCAAGATCGGTGATCTCAGCCCGCAGAGCATCTCTCTCTGCTCTCAGCTGTGTTCTTTCAGCATCGAGCTTCTCTCTTGATGTATTCAGATCTGCCGTCATAGCGTTGTAATCGGCGATCTTTGCCTTGAGCGTGCTTATCTCCTTTTTACGGTCGAGCAGATTTGCCGTTCTGTTTTTGTACCTGCCGCCGGTGATGGCGCCGAACGCGTTTATTACTTCACCGTCCCTTGTAACTATCCTGAATCCGCCTATCTCCATCTTGGAAATGCGGATGGCTCTTTCCATATCATCTGCGATGATAACTCTGCAGAGCAGATAGTCGACTATCTCTCTGTATCTTTCATCACAGTTTACCATTTCAGAAGCTATACCGATGTATCCGGCAGCCGAGCTTACTCTTTCGCTGACCCTGAGTCTGTCAGCTCTCACCGACTTCACAGGAAGGAATGTAGCCCTGCCCAGGCCGGTCTGTTTAAGCCATTCAATGGTATCTTTAGCTGAAGCATCGTCTTCGCACACGATGTTCTGCAGTGAATTCCCAAGAACTGTTTCAACAGCTGTCTCAAATCCACGCGGGACTTCTATAATATCGGAAACCGTGCCGATAATTCCCTTGCGTCCGGCATTCATTACCGATCTGACAGCATTGTTATAGCCTTCATAGTTGGCTTCCATCTCTTCGATGGTGCTGCGGCGGGCAATTGCCTGATTGCATCTTACGGATATTTCGTCGATTTCCTTTATATTCTTCTCAATGTTTGTAGCAACAGTAACAATTTTATCGTTAACAGCATCCAGTTCATCTTTTTTTGCCTTAAGAGCAGTATCATTTTCACTGATCTTCTGCCCTATCTGCTTCAGATTTTCCCTGTTTTCAGTATCTGTCCTGTCTCTGGTCTCAAATTCTTCCTTAAGAGTCTCTTTGCGCTCCTCCAGAGTAGTCTTATAGTTGCTGAGAGTTTTTATTTCTGCATTCCTGGTGACATTGCGGTGGTTGATATCAATCAGTCTGCTTTTTATTTCTTCTGTCTGCATGGATATCGAAGAAGATCTGCGGGAGTCTTCATTGAACTTAATCACCGCTTCTTCAAGCTCGCTTCTGAGCTTGTCCATATCGCGGTTCATAGCTTTTTCGCCTTCTTCAAGCCTTGACAGTTCAGTCTTTTCCGTCCCGAGTCTCTCGTTTGCGGAATTCAGTTCTTCTTCGAGCCTTGCAAGTTCTTTCTCGATGTTTGCAAGACGTTCTTTATTGAGTTTTCCTCCGCTTGTTATGTCAGCCAGCTCATCAATTGCCTCAAGAAGCCTTGCATTCGTGCTGCCAAACTCTTCGTTGAGGTCTGTCTCACTGTCCCTGAGTACTTCAAGTTTTTCTTCAGTATCGACCAGTCTTGCAGATGTGAGATCGAGTTTCGCCTGTAAAGCTTCGAGTTCTTCCTTGCCCTCGCGTACGCTGACTTCAAGGTTTCCGAGATTGTGAAGTATTATATTTATCCCGAGAGTTTTATATCTGTCACGGAGACCTATATACTCTGTTGCTTTCTCAGAATCCTCTTTGAGTCCGCCTATACGCCCTTCGATCTCGGCAATTATATCCCTGACCCTGTCGAGGTCTACAGTTGCAGCCCTGAGTTTGTTTTCTGCTTCGCTCTTTCTGGTCTTATAGAGAACTACGCCTGCGGCTTCCTCAAATATCTGCCTTCTGTTTTCCGGTCTGGTGCTTACTATATCGGCAATCTTTCCCTGGCCTATAATGGAATAGCCCTCGACACCAATGCCGGTATCCATGAACAGCTCACGGATATCTCTGAGCCTGCACTGATTGCCGTTGATTAGATATTCACTTTCTCCTGAGCGGAACATGCGTCTTGTGACCGCCACCTCGTTATACTCAAGAGGAAGAATGTTGCTTGAATTGTCGATAACGAGCGTTACTTCGGCCATGCCCTTAGGCTTTCTTGTCGCCGTTCCCGCGAAAATGACATCCTGCATCTTGGAGCCGCGGAGCTGCTTTGAGCTCTGCTCGCCTAGCACCCACCTCAGGGCATCGGAGATATTGCTCTTGCCGCTTCCGTTCGGACCTATTATGCAGGTCACTCCTTCATTGAATTCTATGTTTACAGGATCCGCAAATGATTTGAATCCCTGCATTTCTATTCTTTTAAAATACAACTGCTATACTCCCTTCGAAAGTGCATCTTCCGCTGCCGCCTGCTCAGCTTTTGCCTTGCTCTGGCCGGTGCCTCTGCCTGCAGTCTTTCCGTTTATCTCTACTTCGATAGTAAAAGTCTTGTTATGATCAGGGCCGGACTCCGCGATCTTGCGGTATTCGATCTTTACATTGTGATCCGATTCCTGAAGTTTCTCCTGGAGCCTTGTCTTATAGTCTTTGTTAAGCTTCCCCTGTGCTCCCAGAGTAATGCGCTTTTCAAGCAGTCTGAGTATGGTATCACGACCCGCATCGTAACCGCCGTCAAGTATTATTGCGCCTACAAGGGCCTCAAACGCGTCAGCAAGTATCGATGCCTTCCTTCTTCCGCCGCTTGCTTCCTCGCCTTTACCGAGATAGAGAAATTCTCCGAGTCCCATCTCTGATGCGGTATCTGCGAGAGAATCTTCGCATACCACATCCGCTCTGCATCTCGATAAAATACCTTCA
>JBGUVT010000066.1:0-4415 GCA_045220485.1 Anaerovoracaceae bacterium
TCTTCTACAGGGATCTCTGCGGCTCTGGCAGCAGCTTCTTTTTCCGCGACCTTTTCTCTGTTCTTCTCAAAATGCTCATCCATCGCATTGCATGCTTTGACGGCAGCATTCTTTCCTGCCTTGAGCAGGTTAGCTGCTATCGATGTCGACTCACCTCTTTCCCTGGCTTCAGTCTCCTTCTTCAGATCATCCTGCAGTCCTGCAAGCGCCATCATAAGGAGCGCGCAGTGATTCTCAAACTTCTCCTCAATGATCTCCAGACCGAGGCCTCCGTCAACGCAAATTGAAGTTGCTATATCTCCTTTCGGATACACGATCCTGAAGTTCCAGCCATATACATCACCACTCACCATCCAGTCCCTGTAGCTGGCAAGGTATTCATAATCATACAGCACAGGATTCCTGGTGATGTTTCCTTCCCTCTCATTCCCACGGGAAATGACATACTCTTTCTTCAGAGACAGAGCCTTTTGTCTTATAGCTCCAATTTCCTTCTTTGATGCATCGGACACATAGATGTACCGTCCACCGTCACCGATTCTGGCATCAACATAATATTTCTCTACTCCGGCTTCATCATAGATCCAGTACAGTCCGTCCCAGGCAAAATCATTTTTCAGTACAAGTTTCATAATCCGCTCCGTTTCCCTTCTGTTTTATCTTGATGCTGCAATAACTATACTTTTTTACTGCATTCAATTATAAGGCTTGCTTTGCGTTATGTCGAATTGATTAAACGGACTGCATAAGCAAGAGCTCGCAAGCCATTCTCCGAATAACGGTGTTTACAAGTATAAAAAGAACTTCCGGTTTTACCCGAAAGTTCAAAAGTTTGGAGCTGATGGAGGGAGTCTGCTGCGGTCACCAACTTCCGTCTTGAAGACTTGTTTTCAACGTTTAGGACGGAAGTTTCATTCCATGTGCACCTGCTGACTTCCGTACCAAGGGCCCGTTTGCTTCGTTTGGGACGGAAGTCGATCCTCAGAATTGTGGATGAGAAGGTTGGGGGTTCGATCCCTTCAGCCATATTCCAAACAAAATGCACCTCCGTGTGGAGGTGCATTTTGCTTGGAGCTGATGTTTATAGGCGAAGTCTTGCAACGCTGTAATTGCAACAGTCAGCGGATATCGCATGCAAAGTCGTGGCCATCATGCTTTATCACGGCAACTTTGAAGCCCTCATGGCTCAGTTTATTTACTATCCTGCTTATCAGTGTGGTCTTGCCGGAGTTCTTGCATCCGTAGACCGCTATCACATTTGCCATATTTTTGAGTCCTTTCAGATAAGAATGACCTGTACTTCTGAGCCTGCCGGCACGTCCACCATCGCGTTTATATTCCTTCCCGATGATACATCTCTGTTTCCTCCGGTGTGCCCGTCTATGTACACTTTTTCGTCCTGCGCGATCGCTCTGATAAACCTCCTGACAGGACTTTTTTTGTCGTAATCATCCATCAGTGTAGCTGCTCCTCTGATCATTTCCAGTCGGTTGTTACCAGTAAACTCCGACAGGACCGGTCTGACTATCATGTGAAGATCAACATAGGATGCGTATTGATTGCCTGAGAGAGCAAGGATAAGGGTCTTCCCATATCTTCCTGCAAGCACTGAGGCTCCCGGTTTCATTCCGACTCTCCAGAATATCCTGTCAACGCCAAGTATTGAAAAGCCCTCATGCATCGTATACGCTACCTGGATCACGGAGGTAGCCGCAGGCAAACCGGCATCGGAATTCCCGGAAGAAATGCTCGAGCCAGTCAAATTTATCAAGAAATAGAAAAAACTCCGGAACAAGTCCGGAGTCCTGAACCGGAGCACTCACTCAGTAATCAGTATTCCGCTTCTCTTCTTCGCCGTACCTGTCGGCCAGCAGCTTAATTACCACCATCGATGTGACGGATAGTCCTACATAAGCAATTGCCGCTGCGGCAGTCCTGCTTATATTGAGGTCTCCAAGGCCGCGCCCTATCATCGCGTAGAGAATGATGTCCGGAAATATCCCCAGAAGGCTGCCTGCTATGTACTGCGGCAGTTTCACTCTCGCGGCGCCCATATACATGCTCCCTATGTCGTAGTTCATCATTTTGAGGAGTCTGAGCAGCAGCACAAAGATGAACGGCTTCTCGTTCTTCAGTCTGACAAGCCCACGGAGTTTAGAATACTTCTCTTCGATGTCCTGCAGCTGCTCGCCGGCAAGCCTGTTGCCTATAAAATATCCTTCGAACGTCATGACAAGAGCCCCCGCGATGTTCATCGCGATGGCTGCAGGAAGGCTGAACAGCGTACCGTTTGCCAGAAAGAGAACTCCTGAGTAGAAGAACACCGAAAGCGTTTTCAGCGCAAACATCAGCAGCATCACTATAACTGCCAAATACGGGTCTGAAGGAGTATATGACAGTATGGCACTTAGGGATATCCTGTCATGCAGGCAAAGCGCGACTATCATAACCATTACCCAAAGCGAAATGACGAGCGTCCTTGACACAGCGGAAACATTGGCAGGGTAATCATCACCCCAGACGACCTGCAGATACATACGCGTGTACATCAGCATCGTGAAAAGTACTATGCCGGAGCATGTGATGATCATCAGGTTGGCCGCCGGCCTTGGAATGCCCTGCCACATGATCAGCGCCGCGGTGACAGTAGTCATGTAAGCCTTGCATATCTTTCCATACCACCTTGAACTATACACCCTGTCATATCTTGAGAACAGGATATAACTGTATATGATCTGGCTCAGCTCCCTGAACAACATTACCATCAGAAGGAGCCACATCCATCTGTACTCAGGCACCAGACATATTATGAGCACGGCAATCAGCACCTTGCTTACCGCCGAGTCGAAGAACTTCCCGAAGTCCGTAACGCAGCCTGTCCTCCTCGCGACAGCGCCGTCGATCAGGTCGGTAATTACCGCCACTGCAATCACGGCGAAACTGCCGGCATACATCTCTCCTAGGTACAGGCGTACGATCACCGGTATCAGAAGCAGTCTTAACAGTGTTATGGCGTTAGGGAGGTTTACTATATTCTTTCTGCTCATCACCTCTCGAAGCTTGTTACCGACCTCCGGGCTTGCGTCATTAAAGGACAGACCCCATGCGGCAAAGCTGACAGGAAGAGCGACTACTGCGTCCACTATCGAGTGCTGCTTCACAAAGAGCGTGGATACACATATGAAGAACACAGTCACGGCCATTGCAGTCTTAGCCTGGATCGACAGTTTCTCATTTGCGTACATCGCGGCAAACATAAGACCCATAGAGCCGATAACGTGCATGGACGGGCAGACATTGGTTGGTGTGTCGACAAGATATATTATAGAAACTATCCATGTAAGCATGTTGTCACGCTCAAAGCTGTCCGGCCTCAGCGAGTGGCAGCTCGGATATATAAGAAACGCCGCAAAAGACATGATAGCTCCGACGATGAAAAACTGCATCATCTTCCTGAATACTTCCCTGTCATTTCTGAAAAGGTAGATTATCATTGCCACCGTGACAACGTGCCACGAAAGATACGGAATCACAAAAATTTCGCTGAAAGGTATAAGGTCGTCCATGAACATATGGATCGTGTGATACTCAGCGCCTATGTTTACCCTCTCCACTATCACGAAAGCGAGAAGATACAGTGGCAGAAACCACAGGTATTGATAATCATTGTCTCTTTTTCCGCCATTCATAACGGATAGTATACCACAAAAGGCACCTCAGTATGCCTTTGCTTGGAGCTGTTACCGGAGGAGCACCGCCGACGAAGGTCAAGGTTCCCGACCTTACGCCAACGGCGTGCAGTCAAGAGGGAACCTTATGGGGGGGGAGTCTGCTTCGGCCAAGGGGCACGCCCGCTGCGCGGCGCTAAGGCGCCCTTGCCCTTCCATTGCAGTCACCAACTTCCGTCTTGAAGACTTGTTTTCAACGTTTATGACGGAAGTTTTATTCCATGTGCGCCTGCTGACTTCCGTACCAGACACCTGTTTTCACCATTTGAGACGGAAGTTTCTCTCTCTGTATGCTTCCCTACTTCCGTCCCGAAGGCCCGTTTTAAGCGTTTGAGACGGAAGTTTTACTCCATGTGCACCTGCCGACTTCCGTCCTCAAGGCCTGTTTGCTTCGTTTGAGACGGAAGTTTTACTCCATGTGCACCTGCCGACTTCCGTCCCCAAGGCCTGTTTGCTTCGTTTGGGACGGAAGTCGATCCTCAGAATTTGTGGATGAGAAGGTTGGGGGTTCGATCCCTTCAGCCATATTCCAAGCAAAAGTCACATCATTAGTGTTTGCCATATGAATTTCCTCTTTCCAAATAAATAAGCAGAAGCTGCATTGCTTCTGCTCAGACCGTAGACAAAGTCCTTTTTCAGGCATTCGCCTGAAGGAGGGCTTTTCTCATTCGCGAATTAAATTGGCTG
>JBGUVT010000067.1:0-6151 GCA_045220485.1 Anaerovoracaceae bacterium
TCCTTTGAACCGGGTGTTCACAAGGAGTCAGTTTCTAACGAAAGTTCTAACCATCGCCTGTTTATTCTATTTTATTCTGTGTTAGCCGCTATGGAAAACAGCTTGGATAGACCGCTAAGGGGCCTTTTAAGGTGGCTTGACACGGCCGGGTAAAACCCTCTCTAGCTTCGGGACGCAGAGGTCGTGGGTTCGAATCCCGTCGCCTCGACTACTTGGCAGGGGCAACCGGAAACGTTGATTTTATCGGCGTTTCCGGTTCTTTTTATGTCCCTGCGAAGGCAGTTCTGAAGGTCCTTTTTGACTCTGTTTTGGGGTCGAATTCTAACCGAGTTCTAACCAATCCCGATTATAACACAGAATAAAATGTTGGCTCCTTGTGAATTTTAGTATTTCTCAGTCAATTTGCGTAAGATTTCGGCTTAATAATATTGTTCATACCATTAAGAATTTCCTGCTTCGCTTCCTTATCTTTGACCTTGGCGTAGATTTTAAGCGTCGTGTCGATATCGGCATGTCCTACCCACTTCTGGATCCGCTTAACATCGTATCCCTCATGAACAAGGATGGAAACGCACGATTTACGAAGACCGTGAAACGTGATGCCCTGAGGGAGCTCCGGATGAGCCTTGATCAGCTTACCAAACGCTTTCGTCGGGTAGTCCGGATAATACAGAGAGCCATCCTCATGCTTGAAGATATAATCATTGTCATGATAGGCGCTGCCAAACAAGTCTCTGTTATCTGTCTCTTTTGCTTTCAGATGCTTAAACATCTTAACCTGCTCCTCCGTAAGAGGATATGTCCTCGCACTTGTCGCAGTCTTTGTGGAATTAACACGATTCACGGTCATTCCTTTCGTCACGGTATGGTTTACACGGAATTCTTTTGCGTCAAAATCAACACAGGACCAGCGGAGGCCAAGAACCTCCTCCCTGCGAAGCCCAAAGAAAAGCGTTACAAAAAACAGCTCATAGAGCTCATGCGATTCCGCTATAGTAAGGAACAGCTGCGCCTCTTTAAAAGAAAAGAAGTCATCATCGTCATTTTTCACTTTTGCATGGTTTAATATCAGCGTTTTATTCATTGTTGCCTCCTTAACCGGGTTAATGGCAATAAGTCCGTCTTTTACTGCCTGATCCATTATTCCGCTCAAAAGTGTCTTGATATCCTTCACTGTGCGCTCCTGACTCTCACAATCAGTTATCAGATGATCCATGAACTGTTCTACATTGACCTTCGAAACACTTCTGACTTTTATCTCGTCAAAAAAGTCTATAATCCTGTTTCCTCTGTAAAAATATCCTGAATATGTCGTGTCTGCGATGGTTCTTCTCTTTTTTGCAAGATATAGATTTACATATGTCTTCATTGGAACTTCCCGATCCACACTGAGTGCGCTGCCTGCTGATGAAAGCCTTTTCTCGCGCATTTCAACTGCCTTCGAAATGTTTTCATCTTTATCCGGCAGCCCTGTTGCACACCATACTCTTTTGGAAATCTTCTTTCCATCTATGACTTCTTGCTGCGTGATAATGTAGTACAGTCTTCCCTTTCTCCCCTGGATACCTTCTGCCCGGCGGCCATCTTTCCTTTTCCGCGCCATTTATACTCTCCTTTCGCTAGTTGTGCCGGTTTTGGGATAAATGAAGTCAATCAAGTACTTTTTGGGGATTCTGTACTTATTAGCAATTCGAATTGACTTGATCTCACCTTCAGCAAGATATTTGTATACCGTATTGCGTCCAATACATAAAATCTTCTGAATGTCCTCCGGTTTTAAGATGTCCCCATAATCGTCTAAGTAATTGCTTGTCATAATAACCTCCGCGTAATTCGAAAACATCATTTTTGTTATTGTCTATTATAGGCTTCCATTGCCTATTTGACAATATCAAATTTGTTATTTATATGTTATTTTAAGCTTTTCTTGAGAAATTCCGGAGTCCCGTCACAATATCTTATGCTAAAATGGTTATATTCTATTGTTAAAATACCTGCTTAAGGTGGTGAGAATATGATTGGAATTAATGCCCCTTTTGATGATGACCCGGCTGATATTATCGAATGTACTGCTGCAGACAGGGTCGGTTCCCGAATCAGGGAAATCCGGATTGCCAGAGGTCTTTCTCAGCCGGAATTGGGAAGGATGGTTGACCTTTCCGCTGATCGCGTACAGCAATATGAAAATGGCTTCAGAAAACCTAAAATGAACCTGATTAAGGCGTTTGCATCTGCACTCGGCGTCAGTACATTGGCGCTGATCGATCCCGTCGTCACGAATGACCTGGGGGTTATGTATGCCTTATTTGAGATGGAAAGGACCTACAATATTGATGTTGACAAGTCCGATCACACCTACTCCGTAATCTTCAACAACAAAAACAGGGCTCTTAGCGGTTATTTGGATGCCTGGTACAAAGCTTACAGCACTTACAAAGAAGAAATGAAAAGCGTGGAGACCGAAGAAGAGCGAAAAGCTGCCACAACCAAATATAATGATTTCAAATGGACTTTTCCCAATTCCTTGTCCGATCAAACTTCAAAGGAGCTTCGCAAGCTGGAAATCCAGGAAAAAATCGAAGAACTGAAGCGAGAATTAAAAGACCTCCAAGACGATGGTCTCGCTTAATCGCCATATTACTGAATCAGATAGTTCGTGGCGGTCACATCAAGCCTCCAGTGGCTCAGATGCAATACCGAGACCAGCATCAGCGCAAGCCTGTTATATTCTTCCGGAAGGCCCAGTGCCTGTGCCTTCCGGAGGTTATCGCCGCGCAGCTTGTAAGGCCTGTCGTCCATGTCACTGATAAACGGGGCTCTTTGCAAAGCCCATGCCTTCGGGTTCTCATTCTTTAATTTTTCATGTCCTTTATCCCAACGCCGCAGGAGCAGCGCGCGAAGCTGCTCGGCGGCAGCAGGATCCCTCTCAAGCATTTCTGCATAATAGTTGTAGCAGTCCTTTCCGTGTTTTGCCCTCAGACCATGTAAATTGATTTTGTTGTTTGTTTCCTCATTCGAAAAGACTCGCTGTTCCGGCCCGACTCCGGAAAAAATCTGCCTGACTGTTTCCGCATCCTTGGGAAGGATGTACTGGTACTGCTCTTTGCCTCCTTTGCCTCTACGAACGCGTACATAGCAGCTTTTCCCTCTGTTTATCAGGTCCGCACCCACCAGATGCCTCAGCTCATTACGTCGGATCCCCAATATTGCCTGCAGCGCCACAAGACGTTCATATTTGGGGGCCTTCTCCTGCCTGCGTCCCTGCAGGTTCTGAGCGATCGGTTGTCCGTCGGTATCGCGCTCGCGACCTCTCGTTATACTTCTTGCTGAGCGCTTCGGCTTCCGAATTTTATCCATAGATACACCCGCCGCCGAACAGACCGGTGCTATATAGGTATGTATTGTAGAAGGCGAGTAGTTTCTGGGGTCATTTTCCAGATAGTTTTCATATTCCTGGATCACTTCTACCGTAATACTCTCCGGCTTCTTATATCCGTTGCCTTTAGCCCACTTTGCGAAATTCTTAATATGCCGTTTATAGGCTGTCGATGTCTTGTTGTTTTCTATATCCGGCAGCACTTTTCTTAACAGCTCGTGCTGCAGACTGTTAGAGTTTCTCCCCATGCTCAGCTCCTCTTTTATCCATTTATTGGTAAGATGCCTCTCCACCCGTGTTTAAGACTGGGCATGTCTCTGTCCTTCGGATCATCGCGCTGAGGTCGCCCATCAGGGCTTGTAGTGCTGTCTGCACACGCTGAGCTGCGCTCCGGTATCCACCGTCGCTGCTCTGATAATCCTGCTGACCTGCTCTCTATGATGGTTATTTTCTGAGCACGCTGCCGCCGGTTATTTCCAGAATAAACAGCGTTTTTGCTTCCTAAACTGGTTATTCTCTAGGCCTGCGGCCTTTAAAGAATAACCATTTAGGCTGTATCCCACCTTCGGCGTCGGCACTCTGTTGCCGACGCCCGGAGCCATGAGCCGGTCGTTCTCACGGTCTCCCCATCATCCATGTATCCTCGCTTTTGCACCTGGTCGGGTGTGCGGTTCCACGTGTATGATGGATTGTTTAAGTCCCTTATATCGTTGGGCCAGTACGCCGCCAATACTGCTGTGACGGATCAGCCGAGCAAAAAATGCTCTCCGTGCGTTGTTATCCTGCTCCGATCATCTTACCCGGAACATATGTAAATATTCGCTCCCCCCTGTTTCCTCCTTCTTCATGCCGTACTTTCCGTCTGTTCGTACTATTCCGGCTGACGGTCGGGCGGCTCAGATCGCCTTACCGCACATGCACATCGTTTCATAATCATATTTCCCATTTTGAATCCTCCTTTTTCTGCTCCACAGCTGCACCCTCTTAAACATCTTGTAAAAAGGGGTTGTGTGTAGCTCACTCCATTTTTCTGCTCTTGCAATATAGATAGAGGATTATCTTTTTTATAAGAATGGAAAGCCGAATTTTTGATATGGCAAAAGACCGCCGATCGCAGCGCTCATCAATCGCAGACATATAAAAAACTGCGCTTCTGATATCCGGCAATTGCCGAATCAGAAGCGCAGTCGATAGAATGCTCGATATTCACTTTATGACTTGATTTCGTTAACTTTTTCTTGATAGAGCCTCATCAGCCACGCAACGCAGGCAGCCTCGTCTGTCTCCTTGATGGGCATTCCGTAGGCTTGCATTACAGCCTTGTCATTGAGTTGGTGGGCCTTGCGAAGCTCCGGTGGCATCGTCAGCGGATCGTACAGATCAGCCAAAGAGCTGTCCGGATACAAGTCTCTTGCATCGAGAATCCCTTGTGCCGTTTTCTCTATCTTTTCTTTTTGTTCCGGGGAAGGATCCGGCCACGGGAAGTTATTATAGACAATTTCTTTACTGTAGCGGTAATCACTCTTTAGTCGTCCACACACTGCACGCATCCATGACATATGGACATTTGACTCTAATATACCGAATTGATAAATCGTTCCATTTTGTATAATCAAATTTAAGTTCGTTGAAATTGTATCATCCCCTAAGAATCCAAGTGGTATATAACGGCGCCTTTCAGAAGAAGCACTCGGAATTATGATAAATGTTTTTGGGTTATACGTTTCTCTAAACAAATGAGGTTTTTCTGCAAGTTTGCGCGTTCCGGAATCTGAACTTGAAAGACGCATTTCTTTGACTTTTTCAATTCGTTCCATTACTAAAGGCATCTTCCTGAGTTCAGAAGGGCTTGCTCCTACAAGCCAAAGGCACCACCTTTTACCTCCGTTTATAAACTCTCTTGCACCAACGAGTTTTTTTATATACTTTTCAGCCTGCGGTTCTTTTGAAATGAAATCCTTTAAATCTTTATCTTCAATAATCAGATTCCCGCCATCGGTCGGCTGGCATCCCTTTGTAATCATTGGCACATCACAAATTGGCTTTTTCCGGCTCTCGATAAAGACTGTTGGTCCATCCATAAGATATGGATTTATGCAGGTAACTTCTTCACAAGAATCCTCTTGGTAAATATATTTATTGCTATTGCAGATGTTGCTTTCAAATCCTACTATTACGCAATGAACATGCGCTTTATCTGATGCCTCGCTATCCCATATAAATGTTCTATGTGCATAAAATATATGTATATGATTGTCTTCTATAATTGGTTTCCAAAGAACGGGGACTTGCTCACCTTGTGTGATCGAGTTTGTTGATACGTATGCACATTTAATAATAGTATTAGTAATAATCTGAGCAGCTTTTATATACCAGCCAGATACATAATCAAGAACGCCTGCTCGCTTATTGTTTTTAAAAAGTAATAATATATCTTCCTTTTGTGCTTTGCTCATATATTGGGCTCCAATGAACGGTGGATTTCCCATAATATAAGACAGCCTTTCCACAGGTACAACCTTCGACCAGTCGATCCGCAACGCATTCCCTTCTGTAATTCCCTTGTATGTCTTCAAGGGGAAGAAGTCTAAGCTCTGATGAACAATATCCTCCGTCTCTTTCATTGTCTGGCTCTCAGCAATCCAGAGTGCTGTCTGGGCGACAGATACAGCGAAGTCGTTGATCTCTATGCCGTAGAACTGGTGGATGCTCACCTGTATGGGCGACTCCTCTTCGAAGCCAAACGTAATTTGTCCGGTCATAGTCTTGGAATCC
>JBGUVT010000068.1:0-4677 GCA_045220485.1 Anaerovoracaceae bacterium
ATTGGCATATCTGTTGTTCCAATGGATATGAGTGTGACTATTGTACTGATGATCTGGAACTCAGCAAATCTATTCTGGTCCACCCTGGCGCCAGGGAAGTATTCAAATACCTGGAAGAGGTGGCTGGATTTATCACCTTCAAAACTACGGATGATACGGCGATCCTTTTGAAGCAGTATGAAAAGATAGATTATATTGACGGTGATACGGCTGCAGCGATTTATCTGAATCCTGAGCAATATAAATCTGAATCAGGCTTGGATAGTACGGTGCCAGTTTTTCCGTTTGGATGCAATGAAAGCCAATACACTGCTGTCACCAATGCCCTGTCGAATCGTGTCAGCGTTATAGAGGGCCCTCCGGGCACCGGGAAAACCCAGACGATCCTGAATATTATCGCGAACCTTATTCTGCAGGGAAAAACAGTTCAGGTTGTCAGTAATAATAACTCAGCTGTTGATAATGTCATCGAAAAGATGGCCTCCCCCGAGTATGGCTTAGACTTTATTGTTGCCCCGCTGGGGCGTGTAGAGAAGAAGCAGAATTTTATCTCCGCACAGAGTGGTGCCTACCCTGAATTTGATGGGTGGAAGATCGATACGGAGGAGCAACAGGAGTTCATTTCGTCTCTTCAGGAGAAGGCACTTCTGCTGCAAGGGATTTTTCGCAAAAAAAACCACTTGGCAAAACTACGCCAGCAGTTATATGACGTTCATCTGGAGCAGGAACATTTCAAAAAACAAATTCCAGCGAAAGAGCTGATCGTTACAAGAAAAAAGTTGTCAGCAGATAAGCTGATGGAGTTCTGGCAGGAGTATCAGGATATTCAGGATGGAAATAAGAACGCAGGCCTTATATATCGTATTATCCGTTACTTTACCCATGGAATCAGCGTAGGGACATTATTAAAGAGCGATACAGACGCTGTTGTCAACGGGATTCAGGATCTTTACTATGATACCAGGATAGAAGAGATTCAGTCCGAGATCAGATCAATCGAGCAAAAACTTGAAAAGCTCGATTCGGATGCTCTGATGGCTGAATTAAAGGAAATGTCTCTGCGGTATTTCCGCGATGAACTGGCGAAGAAATATAAGTACAAAAAAATACGGAAAACCTTTGAGATGGATGAACTCTGGAAGGAACCACAGAGTTTTTTAGAGGAATATCCGGTTGTATTGAGTACAACGTATACTGCCAGGAGCAGCCTCGGAAGAGATGCCCGGTTTGATTATGTGATCATGGATGAGGCATCACAGATCGATGTTGCAACCGGCATGTTGTCTCTGTCCTGCGCAAAAAATGCAGTGATCGTCGGAGATATAAAACAGCTGTCGAATATAGTGCCTCCGAAACAAAGAGGACCTTTGTCAGTTATATTTCAGAAACATAATGTCCCCAATGCATATGATTATGCAGAAAATAATTTTCTGCAGTCTGTCTGCGCCTTGTTGGGCAATCAGATTCCGCAGGTCACTTTGCGGGAGCATTATCGTTGTCATCCCCAGATAATCGGGTTCTGCAATCAGAAATTTTATAACGGGGAACTCGTCATTATGACGGGCCAAAATAATGAGAGCGCATTACAGTTAGTTACTACAGTTGAAGGGAACCATAGCCGCGGTCATATCAATCAGCGGCAAATAGATGTCATCCATGCGGAAATCCTTCCTAAACTGAATTGCTCTGCACATGAAATCGGCATTATAGCGCCTTACCGTGATCAGGTAGGGCACCTGGTGAATAGTATAGCGGATCCTGAAATAGATATCGCAACAGTACATAGATTCCAGGGAAGGGAAAAAGATG
This sequence comes from Anaerovoracaceae bacterium, assembly GCA_045220485.1. GTDB lineage: Bacteria > Bacillota > Clostridia > Peptostreptococcales > Anaerovoracaceae > Crickella. The sequence goes on from JBGUVT010000068.1 coordinate 1,810, forward strand.
TCATTATCTTCTCTACCGTGGATGATATAGTGACTAATTTTTCAGACGACCCGAACCTGCTTAATGTTGCCGTGTCACGCGCAAAGAAAAAGTTCATTATCGTAGCATCAGATAAGGAACAACCGATAGGCAGCAATGTTGGCGACTTAATAGGCTATATTCGTTACAACAATTGCGATATAAGGCACAGCGCCATCAGCTCTGTCTTTGATTACCTGTACGCGGAATATGCAGATCGCAGGCGCGAGTATTTAAAGAAGCAAAAGCGCATTTCGGAGTTTGATTCCGAGAATCTTATGTATGTTTTGATTCAGGAGGAGTTGGAGAAACGAAAGGATATCACCCTTGGGGTGGTTTGCCATCAGCCCTTGCAGCTTCTGTTCAGAGATCAGTCAAGAATGACGGAAGAAGAACGCAGATTTGTAAACACAGGTTTATCTCATCTAGATTTTTTAATCTATAACAAAGTAAGCAAACAGCCGGCTCTTGCCATTGAAGTAGATGGGTTTCAGCATTATAAAGACGAAAAGCAGAGGGAGAGGGATAAAAAGAAGGATCATATTCTGGAAGTATATGGACTGCCGCTGATCCGCTTTGCAACGAACGGAAGCGAAGAGGGGGTTAGATTAGCTCAGGAACTGGATGGGCTGATTTGGAAAAGAGAAGAACTTGATGAAGAATAATAGAAGTTCTCTAAGGATGCGGGGGTTGTTACCAAAAATTTGGAGTCACATAGTTAATAGGCTGCGAAAACAAAATGGAGACTAACAGCCTCGTTATACTGTAAGTGTAGATATAAAACTATTTTTAAAAGGACTTCAACCATGTTACATGAAGGCATCTATGAGCAAATCGTAAATACCAAAATAGGCACAGAATTGGCAAAGCTGGATCAAGAAAAATATGATATCCAACTGGAAAACCTAGACGCAGATGATGCGAGAAGATTGCTCACCATTTATGTTTCTTATGTGATACAGCAGGGGCTGCATTATGTGCGGGATAGCTTTTCAAACTCAAGCGAAGGTGAGAAGGAAGCTTTAATAGGGCAGATCAGATTATGTAACGACATTGTTATGGAAATTGCACGGCATACAAAGGAACCTGATTTTGAGGACCAGATGATCTTGGAGAAGGGAGAGGTCTTAACATCTCTCTATCAAAAGATCAATTCAGCAAGAAGCATTACGAAGCAGAGTGTTACGAGACCGATGACGTCGATTGTGGAGAATGCTCTGTTTACCGGGTCCAAGAATGAACCCAGTATGATGTCTGAGCTGAAAAAAGAGATCTTAAGCTCGGATTCTATCGATCTACTGGTTTCTTTTATTAAATGGAGCGCGATACGTCCGTTGTTACCGGAGCTGACAGAGTTTACAAATCGACCGGATAGCAGGCTCCGGATCATCGCGACGACCTACACACAAGCGACGGACTATAAGGCTATCATTGAATTGGCGGAGCTTCCGAATACAGAGGTCAAGATAAATTACGAAACAAACCATGCTAGAATGCATGCGAAGTCGTATCTATTTAAGCGGGAAACCGGCTTCTCTACAGCTTATATAGGATCCTCTAATCTCTCTAACCCAGCCCTGACCGGAGGGCTTGAATGGAACGTGAAGGTTACGGAAAAGGAATCCTTTGATATCGTTAAAAAGTTTATTGTTTCCTTTGAAAGTTATTGGAATGATGCGACTTTTGAGCGGTTTGATCCTGCGGACCCAGAGTGTTGCAAACGCCTGCAGGAAGAATTATCAAAACCTCAGTATGATGTGAACAATCCGAGACAGCTGCAGATTGATATCCGGCCCTATGCATATCAGCAGGAGATACTTGATAACCTTTCTGCGGAGAGGGAAATATACGGACATTATCGGAACCTGGTGGTCGCGGCAACCGGCGTCGGAAAGACCATCATAGCGGCCTTTGATTATAAGAGATACAAGCAAAGCCATGGGCATGCACGGCTTCTATTTGTCGCACACAGAAAAGAGATCCTGGAACAGAGTATTCAGAAGTTTCAGGAAGTATTGAACGACTTTAACTTTGGACAGCTCTATGTAGACGGGAAAAAGCCGACAGATATTGCGCATTTGTTTATCAGTATCCAATCTTTTAACGCTGCGAATTTCACAACATGTACTTCAAGCGATTACTATGACTATATTGTTATCGATGATTATGCAATAATAGGTCTAAGTCAGAGAGCCGCATAAATAAAGGCTTTTCAGACTTAGTCCTATTTTTTTCGACCAACTGGAGGTACGGGATTGAGGACGGGCCCGAACAAAATCTAATACCTGTGCTTAAGGACAGCGGAGATTCCAGGTCTCCACGGACAAGCTGCCCTTGGAGAAGTGCGGTGAGAAATCGTAGAAGATAGGACTTTGGATTCGACTTTTGAGTTGAAACCGGAGTCCTTTCTTTTTCTCAAAAATGGATCATGTGTATGCTCACTGCAAGTCAAATCTAAGGCAGGCAGGTTGCCTGACCGTCAGGAAAGGAGATTTTGAGATGGCGTTTAAGAAGACAAGAAATATGAAGGTGTATGGCATGAGCGGATATCGTTACCGCAGCACTCCTACAATTCAGCTGAAGGGTGAATGGCTAAAGGAGATTGGCTTTGATATCGGAGATTACATTTCCATCACCTGTGAGAATGGCAGACTGGTGATCACACCGGATGCTGAGAGAGCAGCGCTGAAGGAGGCTGAGGATGCTTTCATGGAGAAGGAAACGAAGCTCCTGCAGAAAAGGTTTGATGTTGATGATATAGCAAACTGTCCGCAATCAGATCAGTTCATCTGTCTGCAAGTTGCTTAGATCCCTGTCCCCCAGAGGGGTGTCATATCCGAAAGCTTCTGT
>JBGUVT010000069.1:0-17276 GCA_045220485.1 Anaerovoracaceae bacterium
CAAATACAGTGCTTAAACGATAACTTAATATCAATTTTCGATTGACTTAAAGATTCATTCGGGTAATAATAAGTACATAATTGTTTATTGTCACCAAACCCATTCTTATTGCGACGGTTCGAATCAATAAAGATAAACCGGTTCAGGAACATGCCGTAAAAAATAAAAGTCGAAAACAGCTAAGAGGTGACGATAGAAAAGGAGTATTATATGAATTCTGAAATGTTAACCTTTATTCTGTACTTTGTGGCCCTGATGGGAGTAGTTATCTACTTCTACATCAAGGACAAACAGAAAAGCCAGGAGGACTATTTCCTTGGCGGACGTGCGATGGGACCTTGGGTAGCGGCTCTTTCAGCACAGGCATCCGACATGTCGGCGTGGCTGCTGATGGGACTCCCTGGATCGATCCTCGCATTTGGTTTTGGTCAGATGTGGATCGGTATCGGACTTGCTCTTGGTACAGCACTTAACTGGATTCTCTGCGCAAGAAGACTGAGAGTATTCTCTGAGGAAGCCAATGACTCGATCACGATTCCGCAGTTCCTTGCAAACAGATTTGATGCTGACAGCAAGACACTGCAAGTAATCTGCGCTTTGATCTTCCTCTTTGCATACACTATCTATGTCGCATCAGCATTTGTTGCCGGCACAACAGTATTCGGAACACTGTTCCCGAATATTTCGACAACAACAGCTATGGTCATATTCGCTCTGCTGATCGTGTTCTATACGATCTTCGGCGGATTCACTGCTGTATGCTGGACAGACTTCTTCCAGGGCATGCTGATGATGATCGCCCTTATGGCAGTTCCAATTGCTGTTATCGCTACACACCAGCAGCTCGACACCTCGCTGCTCAGCCAGGTATATGAGTACACGGATGCAAGCGGTGCTGTGGTTATATGCGACTTCGGAGGCGGACTCTTCAGCGCAAGCTGGCAGGATATCGCAACAGGAATGGCATGGGGTCTCGGATACTTCGGTATGCCGCACATTATCGTAAGATTCATGTCGATCGAGAAACCTTCACAGATCAAGAAATCTTCGACTATTGCTATCATATGGGTTCTGATCTCCCTCGGATGCGCATGCCTCATCGCTTACATGGGTCGTATGCTCGTAGCTGATGAACTGCTTCCAGTCGGTATGCAGAAGATCGTCTTTATCGCAATGGCAAGGAAGTACTTCCCGGCAGCTCTTTCAGGACTGCTGCTCGCAGCTATCATTGCTGCTTCGGTATCGACAGCTGACTCACAGCTGCTCGTAGCATCCAGCTCATTCACGGCTGACCTCTACACACAGTTCAAGAAGAACACAAGTGAAAAGGAAGCTGTACTTGTAGGACGTATCGTAGTAGTAGTTATCGCTATCATTGCTTACCTGATCGCTTCTTCGAAAGGAGCTGGTGCACAGGCTATCATGAACCTGGTAGAGAACGCATGGGGCGCATTCGGTGCTTCATTCGGACCGGTTATCATCCTGTCGCTCTTCTGGAGAGAGTTCAACTATAAGGGAGCTATCGCAGGTATTCTCGCAGGCTTTATCGTTGACCTCGGATGGCTGTTCGGCGGACTCTCTGCTTCTACAGGCGTTTACGAACTGCTGCCTGGATTCATTGCAGGCGGACTCGTTGCATTCATCGTTGCAAAGGTAACACCGACACTCGACAAGGAGAGAGCAGTGTTCGACAAGGCAAGAGAAAGAGATGCACATGCTGAGTAATACATATTAAAAGCAGAATAACGGGGATGCAGGCTTAACGGCCTGCATCTTTTTTAAACCGGTACGGACATCGCCTTATATGCGGTGTCTTTTTTTTATGTTTCAGCATTCGTTAGCTTATATTTCAATATGTTAAGAAAGGCCATAACAAGCATTTAGATTTATTTACGAATAGAGACGGCGGGATTATTCTGTGGCACAGTGGGGGATTGTTTGCTTTAGAAATGGAGGAAAAAACCATGAAAAAGAGAATTATTACTTTAACACTGGCGCTTGTTATATTAATGCCGCTCATGACACCTGCTGTATATGCCGGGAGCCTTATTGACAGTAAAGCTGTCTACTATACGGAAGAGTCCGACTATATAGACGGTGACTGCATTCTGACAGCTACAAGGATGATGATCCGCAGAGCAGCCATAATGAGAAATAAGAATGACTGGTCAGGTATGACAAATGAATCGCTAAGGCCTCAGGCTACAACCGAGGGTTTACTGCTTTACAGCTTCTGCTACAAATCAGGAGGAACAGAGTACAGCGTCGCCAGCAGTCACTTTACAGGAGAGGGCAGTCAGGCAAGGATATCTGAATTCGAACGCCTTCTGAAAGAACATCCTGAAGGAATAGTAGTGTGGGGAATCAATGCTGCAAGCACGGGCACACATGGCGTTCTTGTGGTGAAAGTCGAAAACGGTGTGGTTTACGCAATGGACTCATCCTACAATATGGGCATGTTCAGTGAAGGAATCCAGAAATGGTCAGATACAACCATGCTGGATCCGAGCCTGGTCACAGATTACTGGTACATAAGTGACGTTACTCCGGATGGAGGCGTGCAAAATGCTGAGATTAAAAACACTCCTTATTTCAATACGTTAAGGTATCGCATAACATGTGTTTAGGTCAGTTTACATGCCTCTGATACGAAGTTATCCTTTATAATGCGGAGGAATCTGACCATGAAGAAAAGAATAGCAGCATTACTTGTAACATTTGCACTCGTCATCACTGCCATGCCGCTTACTGCTTTTGCATCTGCGACACCGCTGGAGGACAAGGCCGTTTACTATACTCCGGCTTCAGATTACAAAAGCGGAGACTGTATTCTGACGGCAACAAAAATGATGATAAGGCGGGCAATAATTATTAAGAACGGAGGAGACTGGTCAAAGATTACCAACTCATCCATACGCAGACCGGCTACTATATCGGGGCTGCTGAGAAACAGCTTCAGGGTGGAAGCTGATGGCCTGGTATATATAGTCGACAGTGGGCTGTTTACCGGAAAGGGAGATGCTGCAAGGGTACAGGAATTTGAGATGCTGCTGAAAGAACACCCGGAAGGGATCGTCGTTCACGGGACCAATGCTGCAAGTTCGGGAACACATGGAGTCCTGGTAGTTAATGTGCAGAATGGAGTCCCTTATGCTGCTGATTCATCGCGCAATACCGGCCTTTATAATAAAGGCATACAAAAATGGGAAGATACCACGATGAAGAATCCCGGTAAAGTAACAAAATACTGGTATATAAGTGAAATAAGTGCCTCCGGTGCTGTTCAGACAAACAGTACTTCAAACGCGGAGAAAACGAGCACTCTTTGTATCAAGTCACTCAGAGCCCCAAAGATAATAAAGCAGGGTAAAAAATACTCCATAAGAGGGAAAGTCAAATCAAACAAAAAAATAAAAAAGGTGACGGTAAGGGTACTCGACAGTAATGGTAACAAAGTTTTTTCAGTTACCAAAAAACCTAATTCGAAATCATTCAGCATAAAGAAAGTGGACAAGAAGATAAAATTCGGAAAGCTGAATAAGGGATCGTATACTTTCCAGGTAATAGCAACGGACAGCGTCCAGAAACTGAAACTGGTGAACAGGCAGTTTGTTGTAGAATAAAGTAATAATTGCAAATGATCCACATTTTTACTGCATGAAAAACGGCGGCCATAAGCCGCCGTTTCATTTCGTTTAATAATCCATTTACTTCTACTTGGCGATGTAACGGGACTCGATATAGTATCTCTTCTCGTTTGCTTCACCCATCGAGAATGTCTTTCTAGGAAGTGCTCCATCTGCAGCAACTGCAGGGAAGAGCATGAACTTATCCATCGGCGGAAGCATGAATCCGGCGTTGCCGTCTCTTACAGACAGCTTCTCAACTGCCGCTGTGCCGTGAATATAGTCGATATCGCAGACTTTTTCTTCCTTGACCATAATATCAAGGGCTGCCTGCAGAGCGCCTACCTCAAGCTTGTTTTCCGGCTTCTCGATGATGATCTTTCCTCTCTGAGCCCCTGTGATGTATGGGATCTCAAATGCACCTTCAGGTACAGCTGCATCAGCATCAGCGAGATATGCCTTACCGTTGAGCTTGTTGAGGTGATCTACAAGCTTGTTTACCAGGTCCATTCCCGACTGACCCTGGTTGGCAAAGATAACTCTATGGATAGGCTCGAATACGATACCGTCATCGTGGATGTTTTCGATCTCGCAGAGTGCGTATCTTGCAGGATGTCCTTCGATCTCTTCAGGAGAGAGTGTCTTCTTGATGTTTTCCCATGCGGTCTTTGCTGTAGCGAGGGAGTGGTTGCCGTCTCCCATAGCCTGGAAGATAACATGGCCTGCGCCATATTTCTCTTCTGCCTTGTCGTAAAGAACCGAAAGAGCTTCCTTTGCACCTTCAAGGTTCTTTTCTTCGATGAAGCAGCCTGTAATATGTCCGCCATCCATCATGAGGTCTGTATCGTAGATAACTTCTTTCGGAGCATCAACGAGAGGCTCGATAACCGACTTATCAGGGTCATCAATCAGAATAAGGATGTGTGGCATCTCGATAGGAGCGTCTCCTCTGATTCTAAGGCGAGGCGGTATACGCTCTACTACAGTGCCCTCGGTTGCTCTTGTGAGTGACGTCGATCCCTTGTTGAAGTCATATGCTTCGAGGTCTGTGGCGATTACGAGACCCAGGCGGGAACGTCCTTCAGCCGTTCTCTTGATGAGCATGCAGCCCGGAGCCATCTTTCTGAGAGTACCGTCTTCGAGATATTTATCCATGGTTGCGCGGATGTCTTTGATCCTTTCAGCTTCACCCGGTTTATCGAGATAAAGCTCAGGAAGCATCAGTCTGAGAGTAGAAGGGGCATCGCCTACGATCTCCTCGACCTTGTCCCAGTACTCAGGTTCAGAAGTGAACTGGTCGCATGCAACAACAGCCCACTTGAAATAGTCTGTGCCTTCCTTAGGCAGCATGATCTCAGGAACATGCAGACCGAATTTGCTCCAATCATATTTTGACATAGATATTCCTCCAAATTTAAATGAAACAATAGGGTAACAGACGCTCGGAGTTATAAAAATGAGCCCTGTTTGTTACTCTAATTATCGAACAAAAATGGGCTTTTTGCAAGTTCATATATGATACAATTAATACAGGAAAAGGGCATTCAGGCTCTTACATATAAACTTTATTTATGCTTTTGCTTAGGAGGTTTTTTCGATGATTTCAAAAGCAATGGAGCCTTTCCTCTCCGGCAGTTCCCAGATAAGGGCAATGTTTGAGGAAGGCAAAAGAATGGCTAAAGTATACGGCGAAGAAAACGTTTATGATTTCAGTATCGGCAATCCGGGACTGAAGCCGCCACAGGAGGTTTTTGATGCTATAGATGAGATCAACCATAAACTGGATCCGCTTTTTGTGCACGGTTATCCTTCAAATGCAGGATATGAATCGACCAGAAAGGCTATAGCTGACGACCTTAATGAAAGGGCAGGCGGAGATTTTTTCGACGTTGACCATATTATTATGTCATGCGGAGCTGCTTACTCCATTAACATGATCAACAAGTGCATCTTTGATCCGGGAGACAAACTGGTCGTATTTGCTCCATACTTTGTAGAATACGGAAATTGGGCACGTAACTGGGGAGCTGATACCATAGTGGTACCGGCAAATGAAGAACTGGGCTTCGATCCCGACGCGGAAGCACTCAGAGAGCTGCTTGTCCCTGAGGTAAAGGGCGTTATGCTCAACAACCCTAACAATCCTACAGGTAAGATTTATTCCAGAGAAGCTCTGGACAAGGTAGCGGATGTACTCAGGGAAGCAGAGAAGAAATTCGGACATACAATTTATCTTATTTGCGATGAACCATACAGGGAACTCGTTTATACAGATCAGGAGGTACCGTTCCCGGGCGACTATTACGCAGATTCGCTGATCGCATATTCGTGGTCAAAATCACTGTCTATGCCGGGCGACCGTATTGGCTACGTAGCTGTTCCTAAATGTGCTGAGGGACATGATGAACTGGCAGCTGCTCTGGTCGTGGCAGGCAGGGTTCTGGGAGGTACAAATGCTCCTACGATACAGGAACTCATAGTAGAAAGATGCCTTAAGTGCAGATCAGATCTGGACTACTACAAGATGAACGCTAAGGATCTCTACGAGATCGTTACGGGAGCCGGACTGGAAGCACTTTATCCTCAGGGAGCCTTCTACATGTGGATCAAGTCTCCTGTACAGGATGAGCGTGAATTCGTACAGGCAGCCAAGGAGGAGCGGATACTCATAACTCCGGGGAGCGCATTCAATGGACCGGGATGGGTAAGAGCTTCATTCTGCGGAAAGAATTCAACCATCCTGAGATCAAAGGAATCATGGATGAATCTTGGGAAGAGATTTGGACTGATCAAATAATATAAATTACATTTTACGTATCTTGCGAATATATATGATACATTAAAACACGCTTCTGACAGATACTCTGCACAGAAGCGTGTTTTATTTCTTTATATCGACACAAACTAACGCGCAGGAACAGTGCCCGGCTTCACTCCCGGAACGATACTGATCCGGTCTTCGGCTGAAGCTGCTATTTCACCAAAGTCCTGCAGCTTTTCTTCGCCTCTGAGGACTCTCAGACAACCTGCAGCCAGAGCTTCCATCTCGAACTCACCAGGCATGATCTCAACAGGACAGATAAATTCGACATGTTCTTTTATATATTCCGAAACGTACTTAGAATATGAGATACCGCCTGTCAGGATAATGCGGTCTACTTTGCCGCATACAGTAGCAGCGAGCTTTGCAATATCCTTTGCAACAGTAAGACACATTGCTTCATATACGATAGCGGCATACTTGTCTCCTTCAGCGATCATCTTTTCCACATCGCGGGCATCTGCTGTACCTAAATGAGCAATCAGACCGCCTTTGCCGTGGAAGAGTTTCATTGCTTCTTTATATGAATACTTTCCGCTGTAGCAGAGGTCCACAAGACGTTTTGCGCTTACTCCGCCGCCTCTTTCAGGAGTGAAGTTTCCTTCGTCATCATTCACGCTGTCAATATTGACGCCATCTTTATAAAGTCTGACCGAGCTGCCTCCGCCAAGATGTGCAACAATGAATGTGCACTCATCGAAATTCTTCCCCAGCTTTTCTTCGGCACACTTGATGGCCATCGCTCTTGTGTTGAGGGTATGGCCTACGGTGAAGTGAGGTAATTCAGGCACTCCGCTGACCCTTGCTACAGGCATCTTTTCATCTGTCCCTATAGCGTCATAAATGCATACAGGGATACCAAACTCCTTGTTAAGGTCAAAAGCTATCATGCTTCCGATTAGCGAAGGATGCTTTGCGAGATCCTCAGGCCTGGTCAGAAAGTCGATCATGGCCTGGTCAATTCCTATAGCTCCATGAGGGCACGGGACGATGTTTCCGCCTCTTGATACAGCTGCTGTCAGTGATTCTATGTTTACGCCGTTGGCTGTCAGTGATTCTTTGATTTTGTCATATCTGAACTCATATTGTTCAGTTACATCTCCAAAAGGAGCAAGCTCTTCTGTTGAGTGACGTATAGTATCGTTAAATACTTCCTTGTCATCATCATAGACAGCAATCTTGCTCGAAGTGGAACCCAGGTTCATTACAAGTATTCTCTCCATACCCATTTTTTCCTCCCGATCCGGTTAAAAATATCAAACTACCAGTAAATTGTAACATACTATTTATAAAAAAATGTGAGCCGTTTATGAAAACAGCTCACACTGTGTATATGTATTTAAGATTATCTCGAAGAAGCAAATGTTTTGAGCAGCTCCTTATCTTCATCAACTTCATCATACTCATTTGTGAGTTTGAATTTATCGAGCAGATACATAACGAGTCCGAGCAGCATGCCCACTACTGCAGCCAGGCTCATTCCCTTGAGCTGTACCTGTCCGAGGTTGATCGCGATCCCGGAGAGTCCGACTACGAATACTACGGATGTCATTGCAAGATTGCGTGCCTTGGAGTAATCGATCTTTGAGTCTACCATGAGCCTGATACCCGATGCTCCGATCATTCCGTAGAGAAGGAAACTTACGCCTCCCATGACAGGACCGGGTATGGTCTGAATAAGTGCGGAAGCTTTGCCTATGAACGAGAGAAGGATTGAGAACGCTGCAGCTCCGCCAATGACCCATACACTGTACACCTTTGTGATCGCCATGACTCCGATATTCTCACCGTAAGTTGTGGTAGGGCAGGATCCGCAGAATCCTGAAAGAGCTGTCGAGAATCCATCAGCGAACATGGACCTGTGGAGTCCCGGATCCTTGAGAAGATCTTTACCGACAACTTCGGAAGTAACTACCTGGTGTCCGATGTGCTCAGATACGACTACAAGTGTGGCAGGAATAATGACTGCTATGGCCTGTGCGCTCCACTTAGGAGTCTGGAATGCAGGAAGTTCAAATACGCTTGCGCTTCCGACTGAACTGAAATCAACAAGTCCGAAAATAAGAGCGAGTACATAGCCTGATACTATAGCAATCAGAATGGCGATCGCGCTCGCAAATCCCCTGTAGAGTACTCCGCCGAATATGGCCAGCAGCAGTGTTACCAGAAATACGATAAGCACTTTCGGATCAAGATTTTCAACCATCGAACCGTCGCTGTTAAGGATTCCGGCAGTCTGGGCAGCGCTTCCTGCGAGCTCAAGGCCGATAAGTGCGACTATAGGACCCATTGCGGCAGGAGGCAGAATGGCATCGATCCACCTGGTCCCGACAAACTTGATTATACCGGCAACAAGACACATCAGAAGACCTGTAACAACGAAGCCACCGAGTGCGTACCTGTAGCCGAGATCAGGCTGCGAGATGACTATCAGGGCAGGCGATATGAATGCAAATGATGATCCCAGATAGGCAGGTGCTCCGCCCTTGGTGACAAAAATAAAGATAAGTGTTCCTATGCCGTTCATGAGCAGGGCAATGGAAGGACTTATCCCGAGAATGTAAGGAACGAGTACCGAGGCACTGAACATAGCGAATGTGTGCTGGATGGAGAGGGGAATACCTTTACTCAGAGGTACTTTCTCCTGGATCTGGATGATCTGTCTTTTATTGGCCATAATTTCTCTCTTTCATTATAATGCTAAATTTTCATTACGAAGATTATACAAACCTGACTTAGTGAAGACAATAGAAAAAAACACAATATCTTGTATTAAAAAAAGATAAAAAATGGTAATATACACATATATGGGTAAAGAGATAGACGATAAAATTTTACAGGAAGCAAAAGAAAAACTTGCTTGTCATATAGAGCCTCCTAAACCAAAGGCTCCTGATTTTGTTGACACTTCGGGCAGGGTTCTACTTACGCAAATGACAACTGCGGGTGGTTGAGGCGCCAAAATAGGGCCGGGAGTCCTGTCTAATCTTTTGGCGGATCTTCCTAAGATCAGCGACCCTCGTATTTTAGTTGGCTTTGAGAGCAGTGATGATGCCTGTGTCTACAAACTGACTGATGATATAGCGGTTATCAATACAGTGGATTTCTTCCCGCCTATAGTGGATGATCCTTACATGTTTGGCCAGATTGCTGCAGCAAATGCACTGAGCGATGTCTATGCTATGGGAGGGCAGCCTAAGCTGGCAATGAACCTGCTGACTTTTCCGAACGGAAAGCTTCCATTGGATGCAGTCAAAGGAATACTCGAAGGCGGAAATGACAAGGTATGCGAAGCCGGCGCCACAATAGTGGGCGGACACAGCATCGATGATAAGGAGCCTAAGTATGGCCTTTCAGTGACAGGCTTTGCTCATCCTGACGACATACTGAGCAACAGCGCAAGCGCCGGAGATCTTCTGGTCATTACCAAGAAAATCGGTACGGGCGTACTGACTACCGCTGCAAAGGTAGATCTGCTCACTGAAGAGGAAAATGCAGAGATTGAGGCTGCCATGGCTTTCCTTAACAAATATGCGTGGGAGGCAATGCAGGGAGTAAAAGTCGATGGCTGTACAGATATTACCGGATTCGGCCTCATGGGTCATGCTGCCGAAATGGCAAGGGCAGGCGGCGTCACTCTTGAGCTCTACAGCCACAAGGTGCCGATTTTCCCTAGAGCTCTTGAAATGGCTGCCATGGGTATAATACCGGCGGGTGCGTATCGTAATATGAATTATGTCGGACCGGAGGTAATGGAATTTCTTTCAAAAGACCCGAACCGTGATGCTGACCTCAGAGCCCGTATAGATTGCCTGTATGACCCGCAGTCATCGGGAGGTCTCCTGATAGCTGTAAAAGAAAGTGAGATTCCAAGGCTTACGGAACAACTTGGCGAGAGGGGATGCGAGACGGATGTAATAGGATGCTTCAAACCGGGCAAGGGAAAGTATTCTGTAGAGATCCACGACTAAAAGCAAAAATGTTAAATTAAAAAGGTGTTCCGCAAAGCGGAACGCCTTTTTGGTTTTAATTGATTGATCAGCAACCACTAGATATTCATACTGGATTTGACATATCCGCTGAAAGCGTCGGCAGCAGGGGAGAAAGAAGCGCTCTTAAGATTTATCATATAGAAAACGCGATCCTCGTTGAATCCCTGGATATCGGCAACTTTTACTCTGTCACCAAGTGATGCAGCTATCTTCTCTGAAATGATGGCAACACCCAGTCCTGCTTCAACTGAACGGATTATCGTATCCATATCGTCTACCAGAGCCGCTACTTCGAATTCCTCTTTCTCGAAGCCGGATCTGAGAGCTGCCTGCTCAAAGGCTCTGCGTGTGGCGGAGCCTGTCTCCCGCCAGATAAATGGATATTGAATGGCGTCAGACAGTTTGATAGTTGAAGGAATGTCATGACTGACAGGTGCGATAAGTACGGATTTGTCTACTGCTACCTTTGTGAACTCTATAGATGGAGAATTTATCATCTCACCAATGAATCCAATCTCGCCTCTGCGTTCGGTGATGTTATCTATTACTGTCTGCGTGTCCGATACGGATACATAGTACTGGATACCGGGATGCGTTTCCCGGAAACCTGATAACAGACCAGGCAGGAAGGTGACAGCCGGTATGGAAGATGTCTGTATCTCGAGTATTCCTCCTATATCCTCGCTGTTATCGTTCAGAGCATCGAATGCCTGAGCGCGCGCATTGATCATTTCAACCGCGTACTTATAGAACTTACTACCCTGAGGCGTCATTTCAACGATCCTGCTCTTGCGGTCGAGCAGTTTTACGCCGAGTTCTTTTTCCAGATTGCGAATATGCGTGCTGATTGTGGGTTGTGTAAAGAATGTCGCATCAGCGGCTTTACTAAAGCTTTTGTATCTTACGACATTGACAAAAGCTTCGATTTGCTTGAAATCCATTTATCCTCCTAATCCATTCCAAGAAGCTGCACCCTCGAAAGACCGGGTGCTTCTGTGATATCTCTCAACATACTGTCGAGACTTCCGGCATCCTCTCCAAGCTCGAGCGTGATGACCACGTTCGCTCTGGAGTCTACGGGAGGATTCTGGGTTATCGTCCAGACACTGTAGCCGTAGTGTGAAATGATATTGAGCACTGTGGAAAGAGTCCCTACGCTGTGACTCATCATCATTGAAATGATGGCGTGACGGCCCATGGAGACAGTGCTTATGTCTCTGACCATGTCACGGTACTTGTAGAAAGTGCTCCGTGATATGCCGACCATACGGACGGCTTCACTGACATCAGCGGCCTTGCCCTCCTCCAGCAGTTCTTTGGCGAGGGAGACCTTTTCACAATATGAAGGCAGAAGAGCCTTATCTACGATTAAATATTTACCTTCCATATGATGTTAACCTTTGTTATTGCTCTTTTCAATAACGTATGATTTCATATCCGATATTTCGATAACGTCATTGTGAACTATAGGTTTTTTAAATATGCCTGCCAGCCCTGCTGGAATGTCTGCACCGGTGATTTCATGACATTTATTCATGTTACCTTCATCGCTTCCGGTCAGATCCTCTCCCAGAGCTTCAAGCACAGCGGCAGAGAACTTATAAGGTGAAGCCGTTGACAGAACTACTGCAGGAACAACCGGGCAATCAGAGCTTTCCTTATATTTCTCCATGCACGCCCAGGCAATCGAAGTGTGAGTATCCATAAGATACTTGTCTGATACAAATACGTTCTTTATAGCAGCGGCACCTTCATCGTCGCCTGCATATATTCCCGTAAATACTGACTTGATCTCCGCGAGTTCGTCATCAGTGATGGTGTATTCACCGGTCTGCTCGAGCTGCTTCATATATTCAACCGTGTGTTCAGGCCCGCAAACATAATAGAGAAGACGCTCAAGATTGCTTGATACCAGAATATCCATGGAAGGCGAGGTCGTCTTGTAAAACTCGCGCTTTCTGTCGTAATGACCTGTATTGAGAAACTCGGTCAGCACATCGTTCTTGTTTGACGCACAGACTAGCCTGCGGACAGGGAGTCCCATTTTAAGGGCATACCAGCCTGCCATAATATCACCGAAGTTGCCTGTAGGTACTACAAAGTCTATTTTATCTCCATCAGCAATCACTCCGGCCTCAATAAGCTGGGCGTATGCCGAGAAGTAATAAACGATCTGAGGTACAAGTCTTCCGATATTGATCGAATTTGCACTTGAGAGGGATACGCCTTTTACCGGCTTAGGTATTTCCCTGAAGAGTCGCTTTACGCCCGTCTGAGCGTCATCGAAATTACCCCTTATGGCGCATGCTGTGACATTTGCGCTTGCAGGAGTAACCATCTGAAGCCTTTGAGTGTCCGAGACCCCGCCATAAGGGTAGAACACGATAATACCTGTTCCCGGAACATCGCTGAATCCCTGTATCGCTGCGCTTCCCGTATCGCCGGATGTAGCTGTCAGTATCATGATGTCGTCAGTGAAATCGTTCATGCTGCGTGCTGCACTCATGAGGTTAGGCAGGGCAGAGAGAGCAACATCCTTGAATGCGGATGTAGGACCGTGATAAAGCTCAAGCACATAAGCTTCATTACTGCTGCTATGTGTTTTGACAAGCGGAGTGATATCTTCGGAAGTAAATTTGTTTTTATAGCTTCTTTCGACGAGCTTATCTATAAGATCTTCACCATAGTCGTCAAAGAAGATATTCCATACGGCTTTTGCCATGCTTCTGAAGTCGCCTTTTATAATGTTATGATAATCCGTCTTTACCAGACTGAGGTCGGAAGGAACGTAAAGGCCGCCGCCTTCTGCCTGACCATCAAGAATGGCCTTGCTCGATC
The DNA here is from genome assembly GCA_045220485.1 of Anaerovoracaceae bacterium. Taxonomy (GTDB): domain Bacteria; phylum Bacillota; class Clostridia; order Peptostreptococcales; family Anaerovoracaceae; genus Crickella. The sequence goes on from JBGUVT010000069.1 coordinate 13,278, forward strand.
TGACTCTGATGGATGGATTCCTTGTACTTACATATTCGATCATTTTATTGCCTTTCACACTATAGGGGGTCAGACCCCCCGGATAAGTAACAAATTGTTGAATTACGACAATGATTATGATACATTACTTTTGTCATAAAGACAAGTGTTTTCGGGTCGCGGACACTGATAAAGCATTTGTCCTTCTGACACGGAATGTAACAAAAAATTGCATTAAATTTTGTGCAATACACCAAAAATCGCAGCATTTAATTCAAAATGAACTGCAAAATCTATTGCACGTTTTTACATACAAGATACAAAACCGTTTAATTCCACTTTGGAGGTATTTTAGATGAAAATCGCAATAATGGGCTTCGGTACAGTCGGGAGCGGCGCGTATGAGACTGCTATGAATGCGGGCGGAATAGAAGTAGTAAGGATCCTTGCCAGACACGGCAGGGATGGCTATGAGTTCCTTAACGACATCATCACACCTGACATAAATGACATTGCCGGTGACCCTGAAATTGAGCTCGTTATTGAATCAATGGGAGGAATCGAGCCTGCAAGAGAATATGTGCTCAAATGTCTGAGAGCAGGTAAGCACGTGGTGACACCAAACAAGAACCTGATCAGCGCATGCTACAGGGAACTCATGGATGAGGCAGACGCAAACGGCGTCAAACTCAGGTTTACATCAGCTGTCGGAGGAGGCATTCCGTGGCTGTTCAACCTTGTGAGGACCAAGCGCTGTGATGAGATCCTGAAGGTCAGAGGTATCGTGAACGGCACGTGCAATTATATTCTCGATACAATGTATGATGAAGGCGCGGACTTCGGCGAGATGCTGAAGATTGCTCAGGAACTCGGATATGCAGAAACAGATCCGTCAGCCGACATCGAAGGTACCGATACTCTGAGAAAGACTGTAATCAGCTCTAATCTCGCCTTTGATGCAGCTATAAAGGAAGAGGATGTGCCGTGCTACGGCATAGACACCATACAGGCCTGCGATGTCGCATATCTGAAAAAGAAAGGCCTGGTGTGCAAACTTATGATGAATGCCGAGAAGAACGGAGACTCGGTTGAAGTATATGTTGAGCCGACAGCTTTCCCTGAGGGATCACTTGAAGCAAATGTGAAGCTGAACAATAATCTGATTACTCTTACCGCGAAATATCTTGGCACACAGAGCTATTTCGGACAGGGTGCCGGAATGATGCCTACGGGTGAGTCTGTTATACAGGATGTAATAGACATACGCGATGGAAAGGAAATGATGAAAGTCTCCGGATCGGAAGCTATCAAGGCCGACAACAGCAATGCTGTTCACAGATATTACATAAGACATGACCGCATGTGCGAGCATATTGAGCCGCTGGTTGATTCTTATGAAGAAAAAGACGGTATTTATTACTGCATCTCTAAACCGATTACGGTAGAGACGATGCATGCTATGGGACATCACCGCAAGGAGAAGGGCAAAGAGATGTTCTTTGCTGCACTTGCTGATTAGACTGGAAAGGAACAAAATGCTTAAGGTACTGAAATTCGGCGGATCGAGTCTTGCAGACAGCTCTCAGTTCGCCAAGGTTAAAGAAATAGTTGAATCTGAAAGTTCGCGCGAGGTGGTCGTAGTTTCGGCCCCGGGCAAGAGGAACAGCGATGACAACAAGATAACTGATCTGCTCTATCTTGTTCATGCTCATATAAAATATGGTGTGGCACATGACGGAGTTCTCTCCATGATTAAGAAGAGATACTCTGAAATCAGGCAGAGCTGCGGACTTGAGACCGACATTGAGTCTATAATAGATGAAACATTTGCTTCCGTTAATAAAAAGACTCCGGTAGATTTCATAGCTTCAAGAGGAGAATACTTCAGCGCAAGACTTATGGCTGAATATCTCGGATATCAGTTTGTTGATGCGGTTGACTGGCTGTGCTTCGAGTACAGCGGAAAGGTGAACGCTGAAAAGTCTGAGGAGAAGCTCCGTGAACTCAAGAACAAATACGGAAGAATCGTGACCCCGGGATTTTACGGCGCATTGCCGAACGGGGAAATCCGCGTATTTCCTAGGGGAGGGTCTGATATAACCGGAGCTCTTGCAGCAGCATATCTTGGCGCTGACGTATATGAAAACTGGACTGACGTATCGGGCATACTCATGACAGACCCGAGGATCGTGGAAAATCCAAAGACGATTGCCAGAGTCACTTATGACGAGCTTAGAGAGTTAAGCTACATGGGTGCTTCCGTACTGCATGAAGATACGGTATTCCCTGTAAGGATAAGAGACATTCCTGTCAACATCCGAAATACCAACGCGCCGGACGATCCGGGTACTATTATCAGAGAGCAATTTGACGACGAACTTGAGGAAGAAACCGAAAGGTTCATCACAGGAATAGCCGGAAAACGCAACTTCTCGATTATAAGCATCTATAAGAGCAGGATCGGAGAGGAAAAGCTCGGACTGCTCAGGGAAGTGCTCGAGGTGTTCGCTGACTACGAGATCCCGGTAGAACAGATACCTAGCGGTGTTGACAGTTTCTCTGTTGTATTCCCGAGCAGCAGCCTGGGAGGCAGAAAACACGAGCTCATGCAGGAGCTGTCAGAGTTTGAGAGCATCGACAACTGTACTCTTACAGAGGGGGTCAGCCTTATAGCAATCGTTGGCCGCCAGATGGCATACAGGACAGGCATTTCGGGTAAGATATTCAGGACGCTCGGAGAAAACAAGATCAACATCAGAACGATTGAGCAGTGTGCTGACGAGATCAACATCATGGTAGGTGTATATGATGAGGATTTCAATAAGGCCATACGCCTGCTCTATGAAAGCTTTGCTAAATAAAAAGAACTAATCATATAAAGGAAGGGTAGAGTAAAAATGAAGAAGTACAACGTAGGAGTAATGGGTGCAACAGGAGCTGTCGGACAGCAGATGATCAGTGTTCTCGCAGAGAGGAAGTTTCCGGTAGGCGAGCTGAGATGTCTGGCAAGTGAAAGATCTGAGGGTAAGGTACTCAGCACACCGTTCGGTGATATTACCATTCAGAGAACATGCGAGACAGCATTTGAAGGCCTCGACATCGTGCTCGGTGCATCGGAGAATGATATTGCGGAGGCTATGGCTCCTCACATCAAGGCAGCAGGAGCAGTTTTCGTAGACAACTCATCGGCTTTCAGACTTTGTGATGATGTTCCTCTGGTTGTTCCTGAAATCAATCCTGAGGATGTGGAGTGGAACAACGGAATCATCAGCAATCCGAACTGCACAACCATCATCTCGCTGGTTGCGATCAACGCGATCAACCAGCTGTCAAAAATTGAAGGTATATATGCTTCATCGTACCAGGCTACAAGCGGTGCCGGTGCAGCAGGTCCTGTAGAGATGTATGATCAGTCCGAAGCTGTTCTGAAGGCAAGGGCAGCCGGCGGCAAGGGAAATTCATATGGAGCTGACATCGATCCTAAGGTGTTCCAGTATCAGATCGCTTACAACGTAATCCCTCAGATAGGCGGATTCGGTGAGAATCTGTACTCATCAGAGGAGATGAAGCTGCAGAACGAAGGCCGTAAGATAATGCACCTGCCTGATCTCAAGGTCAGCTGCACATGCGTAAGAGTTCCTGTAGAGAGATCTCACGCTGTATCGATTGACGTTATAACAGAAAAGGAACTTGATCTGGCAGTTGTCAGAGCAGCAATTAAGGATGCTCCTGGATGCAGACTTTATGATGATCCATCCGAAAAGATCTATCCGATGCCTATACTGACATCAAACCAGGATATCGTCTATGTAGGCAGAATCCGTCGCGACCTTGTAAACCAGAACGGTATCAACCTCTGGTGCTGCGGAGACCAGGTCCGCAAGGGCGCTGCAACAAACGCTGTTCAGATTGCAGAACTCCTTATCGAAGAAGAATAAAACAATAAACAGAAAGCCCCGCTGCGTTGTGTGAGGTGGCCCCCAAAAGTTAGACTTTTACTCCAGCGAGAAATTGCTGGAG
>JBGUVT010000070.1:0-3416 GCA_045220485.1 Anaerovoracaceae bacterium
GTAACAGCAACCGAATACTCAACCAGACCGTTTCCACTCACTTCAACACCCTTGTCCTTGCTGATTCTGACTCTCTCAGCACCTGTCGTCTCGGCAATGTAACTGAGTCCATTCACCTCTGCAGTAAAAGAGAACTCTCCATTTATTCCACTTACCTCAAAGTAATCACTCTCATCAGTATCCAGAATAAATTTCGGCTCATCGTCGGTAATCATAGTTGCTTCGCTTACCGGCAGATCACCGGTTGTTTCAGTTGCATCGTTAGTAAGAGACTGACCTGAAGCGTTGCTGACGGTATATGCCTCATATGCAGGGACCACTATACTGACCTGATTGCTCTGATCACCAATCTGATTACTATCTGCATTATCAATGCTCATAGCCGACAGATTGTTGTATGCCCTTGTTTTTGATCCGTCCGGAAGCAGCATGATACCTGAAGAGAAGTTTTCAATCGTATATACTTCCATGACTTTCCATATATCCTTCAGGTCTGTACCGTTCAAAGTCATATTGGCGTCCTTCATACTGAACCAACTGAAATCTTCGCCAATAAACATATAGAAGTATTTATACGGCAAACCACCAGCTTCATTAAGATTTACATCATAAAACCTTATTGCATACTCTTTTCCCGCATTTTCGTCAAGTTCTCCGAACTCAAATCCGCAGCACACCGCCACATGGGCACTCTTTTTACCGTTTGGTGCAGAGTAATTATATTTAAACAAGCAGGTACGCCTGCTCTGCTGGCTCTCAATTATAGTATGTATAAATTCCTCCATAAACTCATTATAGTCAACTTCTATCCTCGATTTTTTTCGTAAGAAAGACTGATCCTTAATAGTCCTTACTTCAGGATGGAAAACAGACGGGACTTCCTGGAGTAACTGAAAATATTTAACTGTATTGCCGTAGTCAGGATCATCGCTTAAATACCAGTATGAAGTATCATTGTCGAAGACTTTATTTAGAAGCCCATCTTTATGCAGCATCATCGTGGATGCAAGTCCAAAGCATACGCCTCTGTCATCTTCACTATAAGCAACCTTTCGCAGTCCGGAAAGCTCCTTTTTGTCGCATTTGGAAACTAAACGGTCCAGATAATCTGTATAATATGAATCACCATAGACTTTTATACTGTTTCTCACAGAATTGTTATCTTCCATGAGGCGTATGACCGGGTCAACCTCCCAGAAAATTTGTGTTGCACCGTAGTTGTATTCATCTTTTTGACCGAATTTAGCATCTATACTACGAACATGCCTCCACGAGGAATCGTCACCCGGAATATAACAGGTAAAACGTCCCTGAAAAACATCGTTTGCAAACTCCGGACAGCTTCCCTTAAACTGCAAAACATTCATATTTATTGACAGGGCGTTGCTGTGGATCTCTCTTACGTATTTGCTTATCGTAACATCTTTTACATTAACCCCTTTGATAAAGGCATTTGCTCCTATGGTTCTTATTCTCCCTACTATTTCAAGTCTTTTTGCGCTTCCCAGATCATCATACCAAGGAGGTAACATCTCTTTATTGCTCACATCATCAGTAAAGTCAGGCATGTCCACTGTATCTGCGCCTCGATGGTAGACTATGAGTGTTGTACCGTCCATCATGTACTCGATATCACCCTCGGTCTTATTTGCAGAGACGCCCCAGCGCATCTCCCTCCCGTAGTAATGATTCGGCAGGTCACCCCAGTCAGTTGCTCCCTGAGTATAGTTTATTGCCAGTCCTGAAAGGGTGTTTTCCGGATCATCTATCGCAAATGCATCAGATGCGATTGAAGAAGGCAGACCATTATATATATTGATGCAGAAGCTCATTGTTCCTGCATTTTTGAATGCATTCGACCCAATCGAAACCCCAGGTCCATAAATATACACATCAAGCATCTTTCCGTTCATTTCCGCATTGCTGAAGAAATTGTCCGGTATGGTCTTAACGCCATCCTTCACTACAACATCTTCGATTCCTGCTCCTGAAAGAGGTCCGAGGACGCCTTTAGGTTTTTTGTAAGATCCGGTAAAAGGAACATATTCCGCTGATTCATATGTCACCCCCGGATACATGGTAAATATACCTACACCAGTCGCATATACAAATCCGGCACCATACTTTCTTACGCTTGTTTCATCAGCAAACTGAAGCTCCGTCAGTTTCTCGCAGTCCTTGAAACAGAAATTGCCTATTTCCGTCACTGAAGCCGGGATTGCTATTGTTACAAGGTTATTCTGGCAGCATTCAAAAGCTGATTCTCCGAGCTTCTGAACTCCCTTTCCCAGATCAACATTCTTTAGCTTGAGGCACAGAGCAAAAGCCCTTGTACCTATTATTCTCATCGAATCCGGCAGGGTGACGGTCTTTAGCTCCACACAATCAAAGAAGGCTTCCTGCCCAATCGAAGTCAGTCCTTGAGGCAGACTGACAGCTGTAAGAGCAAAACACCTATAGAAAGTCCTCGTTGGAAGTTCCTTTATACCCGTCACGGATGCCGGGAACTGCACACTACTGAGCGATGTACAGTTGCTGAATACTTCTGCTCCCATGCTTCTGATAGACTGGGGCATGATGACAGTTTTAAGATTCGTGCACCCTGCGAACACCTTATCCCCAATCGAAGGCGAACAAACTGAATAATCAAAGCTGGTCAGGTTTTTGCAAGCTGAGAAAGCCATTTCTCCGATCTCTACATTTCCTTCAGGCATCGTAAATCCAGTCAGGCCGGAGCCGGCAAAAGCGCTCTTGCCTATACCGGTAAGTCCATCAGCGAATACCACTTCAGTAAGTGCGCTGCATCCGTAGAACTCACCTTCAGAGACAGACCACGAAGACGGAGATCCCGGCTGTTTAAAGAACTCCACGCGGGTAATGTTTTTACAGCTTGAGAATGCATTTTTCCCAACATCTGCAGTCGGCACACGCAAAGTACCGGTAAAACCAGTGGAATCGAAAGCATTGTTTCCAATCAACTGAACCTTGTCTAGATTTATCGAATTGAGCTCCCGGCAACTCTGGAAAGCGCTCTCCCCGAGACTCCTCACGTTATCTGATAACACAAATGAAGTGAGGCCGCTGCAATAGCCAAATGCACTTTTTCCGATTGATGTAGGTCCAGTTTTATCAGGATCAGTATCCATAACAACGGAGGTGGTTTCCGAAGCAAAATAGAAAGCTTCTTCCCCTATATCCGCATCAGGCAGATGGTCTAATTTAAGCGACCAGCAATAGCTAAAGGCCCCTTTTCCTATCGACTGTACGTGCATAGGAAACTGCACGTCTGTAAGACTTCCGCAATTTGAGAAGGCATAGTCGCCTATAACAACGGGATTATCCCTTTCGCTGATTTCAAGAGTTGTAACACCGGCGCTCTGAAATGCGCTTTCTTCGATACGGTCTGCATTAAGAGT
>JBGUVT010000071.1:0-9838 GCA_045220485.1 Anaerovoracaceae bacterium
AGACATGATCAGTTGTACCATTAACGGCAAAAAACGGTCATTCGATATCGACCCTACAAAGAGGCTCCGTGAGATGCTTCTGATGAACGGCAACTTTGCAGTCCGCGACAGTGATGATGCTGAAGGATTCTGCGGAAGCGATACAGTACTGCTCAACGGTACGCCGGTATTCTCGAATCTGATACTTGCGGGGGAAGTTGAAGGATGCAAGATCGTTACTCCTGACAGCCTCGGAGATTCAATGCATCTTACGGTAGTGCAGCAGGCTCTCATTGATGCGGGAGTCGTACAGAGCGCGTACAACGCTCCTGCAGCAGCACTCCTGATGACATGGCTGTTCGAGAACAATCCGATGCCGTCAAGAGAAGAGGTAAAGGATACACTGTCCGGAATATTCATAAGAGATGCAAGTTACGAGCATTATTACCTGGCTGCCGATCTGATAAAAGAAAAGATCGCTACGGGGAAATACCAGTCGAAGATAGCACCTGAGTTCAGGCCTCATCTCAAGGCTGTAGGCAAGGTGAAGCCTAAGATCGATGCTCCTCAGCTCGTATCGGGCGAGAGAGCGTTCGTTGAGGATTATGTGGACGATGACACCTGCTACATGGTGGTCCTCCGCTCACCTTACGCACAGGCATATGTCAATAAAATAGATACATCGAAAGCAGAAGCTCTGCCGGGAGTTATAAAGGTAATCACGGCATATAACTGCTCGGATGCGACCTACATGTCGGCCGGACAGGGCAACCCTGAACCGTCCCCTCATGACAGGAAGCTGATCAATAAGAAGGTAAGACACGTAGGTGACCGTGTGGCCGCTATCGTTGCTGAGACGCTCGAAGAAGCAATAAAGGCACGTGATCTCATCGAAGTGGAATACGAGCCTCTGGATGCCGTATTTACGGTCGAGGAGGCAATGGCAGAGGGTGCTCCGCTGGTGCATAACGGAAGAGTACAGTATAACTCAGGCGCACCGGCTGATCTGGATGAGTATAACGCGAAGCTCTCGGGCGATGAGAGAGAGGGAAAGGTAGTATACCAGTTCCCGCTCCATGGAGACATACTTCACAATGTGGCAGCAGCAAACCATGGCGGCATAGGAGATGTCGACAAGGCGTTCGAAGAGGCTGATGCAGTCGTCGAGGCTACGTACCAGACAAGCCAGATACAGCACACACCTCTGGAGACGCATATCTGCTTCTCAAAGATCGAGAACGGAAGACTCATCATATATGCGAGCACGCAGGTCCCATACCATGTGCGTCGCATCGTCAGCTGGGTCACAGGTCTCTCTGAGAACAAGATACACGTAATAAAGACCAGAGTAGGAGGCGGATACGGATCCAAACAGGACATTCTGGTAGAGGATCTGACTGCATACGCGGCTTTCGTCACCGGCAGACCTGTGCTTTACCACAACACACGTGAAGAGGAGTTCATCGCCAACTCCACAAGGCACCCGATGCGCGTCCATGTAAAGATGGGCGGCAAAAAGGACGGCACAATAACAGGCATTTATCTCAAGGTAGACGCCAATACCGGTCCTTACGGAAACCACGCACTTACTGTGCCGATGAACAGCTGCTCCAAGACACTGCCGCTGTTCAAGTGCGACAACATGAAATACGATCTCACGATCTACTACACCAATACTCCTCCGGCAGGAGCTTATCAGGGATACGGCACGCCTAAGGGCACATACGGCCTCATGATGGCGATGTGCGAGCTCGCAGACAAGCTGGGTGTCGACTACAAGGAGATGGTGCTCAAAAACCACGTTGAAGAGGGCTACATGCTCGAGATCCTCAAGGGACTCGGTGAAGGCCGCGAAGGAAATGTAGTACCTGTAGGATCATGTGGACTCAGAGAGGCAGTAGAGAAGGGCTGCGACATGATCGAGTGGGGCAAGCGCGAAGAGAGCGATGACCCTGACTGGAAGATCGGCAAGGGCTTTGCGATGATAATGCAGGGCTCGGGACTCCCGGGGCTCGACCACGCGAATGCAATAGCGAAGCTAGAGATGGACGGATCGATAATCGTGCTCTCAGGAGCAGCGGATATCGGAACCGGCCTTGATACCATCATTGCAAAGGTAGCGAGTGACATTCTCTGCGTACCAATGGAAAGAATAACCGTACTTTCAGGCGATACTGACTCAGGTGCCTTCGATACAGGCTCATATGCTTCATCAGGAACCTTCTTCAGCGGCAATGCGGCAGTGGTTGCATCCACGAATCTGAAGGAAAAGATACTGGATGAAGCAGCATACCAGCTTGGAGAAGACAAGGAAGACATAGAAGTCGACTGGCCGGGAGTGGCAAGATCAAAGAAGACCGGTAAAGAGTTATCGTATTATGACATTATACATACGGCTACATCAGGAACAGGCCGCGGACACCTCATCGCACCGGGAAGCTTCACGACTGCAGCATCATCCGTACCTTACGGAGCGCACTTCGCGCAGGTTGCTGTCAATGTAAAGACCGGTGAAGTCAAGGTCCAGAAGTTCTATGCTATACAGGATGCAGGCACACCTATAAATCCTGAGGCTGCACTTTGCCAGATGTACGGAGCGGCGCTCAAGTCGATAGGACACAGCCTGTATGAGGACATGATACTCGATAAGGACGGCCGCTGCGTAAATGCCACCATGACTGATTACGGAGTTCCGATGATCTCAGAGCAGCCTGATGACTTCCGGGCAGTGCTCATAGACGTGGACGATCCGGACGGACCATTCGGAGCCAAGTCCATTTCGGAAATTGCGTGCAATGGCGCAGCGCCTGCAATCGGCAACGCCATACACGATGCCTGCGGAGTCTGGGTGCGCAGCTGGCCTATGACACCTGAAAAGATACTCAGAGAGCTCGGGCGGATCAAATAGTGATACGGCCGCGCGCCGGAGCATATCCCGCCCGGGATCACGGATCAGCTATTTTCGATAAACCAACGGGTATAAACATAATGACGGCCCTTAAGCACATACCACTTCATGCATCACATGGAGTGTAAACCCCGGACGGGGTATGTCCGGGTCAGCAGCGGCCGAATAATGATGAGAGGAGGACTGAAATGTTATTAATCGGTAACGGACAATTAATTACAAGAGATCCTGAGTTTCCTTATCTGAAGGACGGCGCAGTCGTCATCGATGGAGAAGTCATCAAGGCGGTTGGATCGTTCGCAGATATGAAGGCAGCTTATCCTGACGCTGAATTTGTGGATGCAAAGGGTGGCATCATCATGCCGGGCCTTATAAATGCACATACGCACATCTATTCAGGCCTTGCAAGAGGTCTCGCGATCGCAGGCAACAACCCGACAAACTTCTTCGAGGTGCTTGACGGCACATGGTGGAATATCGACAGACATCTGACGATCGACGGCACCAAGGCATGCGCATATGCAACCATACTCGACTGCATCAGAGACGGTGTTACAACGATCTTTGATCATCACGCAAGCTTCTGTGAGATCCCGGGATCGCTCTTCGCCATCAAGGATGTCGCAAAGGAACTTGGCATGAGATCCTGCCTCTGCTATGAGGTATCCGAGAGAGACGGAGAAGAGAAGACAGCTCAGAGCATTCAGGAAAACGCTGACTTCGCCAAGTGGGCGATCAAAGAGGATGATGACATGATCAAAGCCATGTTCGGCGGACATGCTCTCTTCACTATTTCGGACAAGACATTTGAGAAGATGGTAGAGGCCAACGACGGCATGACAGGCTTCCACATCCACATCGCTGAGGGCATGAACGACGTTTATGACAGCCTCCGCAACTACGGATGCAGACCTGTAAACAGACTGCTCTACAACGGCCTGCTCGGAGACAAGACGCTGCTCGGACACTGCATCCACGTGAGCCCGGCTGAGATGGACATCATCAAGGAGACCGGCACAATGGTAGTCAACAACCCAGAGTCCAACATGGGCAATGCAGTTGGCTGTGCACCTGTACTCCAGATGATGGCAAAGGGCATCACAGTTGGCATGGGAACTGATGCATATACACACGACATGCTCGAGAGCCTTAAGGTATTCCTGATAATCCAGAGACACAACGCTGCAATGCCTAACGTCGCATGGGGCGAGGATGTCACGATGCTCTTCGAGAACAACAGAAAGATCGCTGCCAAGTACTTCAAGAAGCCTCTGGGCATCCTGAAGGAAGGAGCTGCTGCAGATGTCATCGTTATGGATTACAAGCCGTTCACACCGTTCTCAGACGAGAACATCGACGGCCACATGATCTTCGGAATGATGGGCAAGAACTGCAGAACAACGATTATAAACGGAAAGGTCCTGTATAAGGACAGAGAATTTGTAGATATAGACGAAGAGGCTATCAACGCCTGGACACTCGAACAGAGCAAGAAGCTCTGGGGCGAACTTAACCATAGAGAATATTAAATATAGGCTCAAAAGTTTCCGAACGAGGGGCCAATTTGCAGCCGGTTGCGAGGGGAGAACGAGCAAATTCATTTGCGAAGTTCGAGCCCGAAACCGATGCGTCGCAAATTTTGAGCCGGGAGGCGTACCCGAGAGAGGAACTTTTGAGGCTTCAGGGAGATTATTTGGATATTAACAATGACAGGAGGGATGACTATGAGTGATATTATGCGACCAATGCCATATAAGCAACTGCTGAACTGGGTACTGGACGAGTATGAAAAAAGCGGAAGCATCTTCGGTGTTTCCAAACTGGTTAAACACACAAACGGCCAGGCTCTTCCTATCTTCGATGAGAAGATAGAGTCGCCGTTCGGACCTGCCGCCGGCCCTAACACACAGCTGGCACAGAATATCATTGCATCGTATGTTGCCGGATCAAGATTCTTCGAACTCAAGACCGTTCAGGTAATGGATGGAGCTGAGCTCGCTGCCTGTGTAGCGAAGCCATGTATCACCGCTCACGACGAGTGCTACAACTGCGAGTGGTCGACAGAGCTGTATGTACCTCAGGCATATGAAGAATACGTAAAGGCATGGTTCGTCTGCAAGATCCTTTCAAAAGAGCTCGGACTCGGCGATCCTGACGGTTTCGTATTCAACATGTCAGTAGGATATGACCTTGAAGGTATCAAGACACCAAAGGTAAACAAATACATTGAAGAAATGAAGGATGCTTCGAATACGGATGTGTTTAAGGAAGCCATGGCAGTATCGCTGCAGGCTGCAAAGGACGGCAGATTCAAGAACGTAGATGAGGACTTCATAAAGGCGATTCCTGCAAGAATCTCGAACTCCATCACAGAGTCGACTCTGCACGGATGCCCGCCGGATGAGATCGAGAGGATAGCTTCCTATCTCATCACAGAGAAGGGCCTCAACACATTCATAAAGTGCAACCCAACACTGCTCGGATATGAATTCGCCAGAAAGCGCCTCGACTCGCTCGGATTCGACTACATCGCATTCGACGATCACCACTTCCTCGAAGACCTCCAGTGGGAGGATGCAGTCCCGATGTTTGAGAGACTGCAGGCACTCTGTGACGAGAAGGGCCTCGAGTTCGGCGTAAAGCTGACAAACACATTCCCTGTAGATGTAAAAGCCGGCGAGCTTCCTTCGGAAGAGATGTACATGGCCGGACGCAGCCTGTTCCCACTGAGCATCTACCTTGCTGAAAAGATCTCGAAACAGTTCAATGGCAAGCTCAGGATCAGCTACTCCGGAGGTGCTGACTACTTCAACATCAAGGAGATCTTCGAAGCAGGCATCTGGCCTATCACGATGGCTACAACCATCCTGAAACCGGGCGGATATCAGAGAATGTCGCAGATCGGCGAGAAGCTGATGGACTGCGGCAGTGAGAGATTCAGCGGAGTGGATATCGAAAAGGTAGGAGCTCTTGTTGAGATGTCTCAGGGACCTAGAAACCAGAAGCCTATCAAGCCGCTTCCGAACCGCAAGAGCGATGAGGAACTTCCGATGCTCGACTGCTTCCATGCTCCGTGCAGCGGCGGATGCCCGATCGAGCAGGATATCCCTGCATACCTGGAGGCTATGGAAGAAGGCAGAGTAGAAGATGCTCTTAAGATAATCCTCGAAAAGAACGCTCTGCCGTTCACAACAGGAACGATCTGTCCGCATACATGCGCTGACAGGTGCATGAGAAACCACTATGAATCTGCACTCAGGATTCGCGAGGTTAAGCTGATGGCTGCCGAAGCAGGATTCGAGAAGGTACTGCCTGAGCTCAAGGCTGCAGCAGCTGCAGACAAGAAGGTAGCTGTTATCGGCGGAGGCCCTGCAGGCCTTGCAGCAGCATCATTCCTCAGCCGCGCAGGCGCTGATGTGACAGTATTCGAGAAGAATGACAAGATGGGCGGAGTACCTCGCTACGTAATTCCTGGCTTCAGGATCGGCGATGATGCTCTCGACAAGGATGTTGCACTCTGCTCGGCATACGGCGCAAAGATGGTCACAGGAAGAGAAATCGCTTCCGTACAGGAACTTAAGGATGAGGGATTCACGGACATCATCGTTGCGATCGGAGCATGGGCACACGGCCGCAAGGCTCTGAAGTACGGCGATGAGTATGATGCTCTCGAGTTCCTCGAGAAAGTAAAGGCTGCACCTGGATCGATCGATCTCGGCACTGACGTAGTCGTTATCGGCGGCGGCAATACAGCAATGGATGTTGCAAGAGCTGCAAAGATACAGCCGGGAGTAGAGCATGTACGCCTCGTTTACAGAAGAGACAGAAGAAACATGCCTGCTGACGAAGAAGAGCTGGTAATGGCGATCGAGGACGGCGTAGAGTTCATGGAACTCCTCGCACCGGAAGGCGTCGAGAACGGCGTTCTTAAGTGCGAAAAGAATGTGCTCGGAGAGCCTGACGCAAGCGGAAGACGTTCACCTGTGGGCACAGGAGAATTCTGTGAGGTACCTGCAACAGCAGTTATCTGCGCTGTAGGTGAGAGAATAAAGACCGGCCTGTACGAAGCTGCAGGTGCAGAGATAGACATCAAGGGAAAACCTGTTGTTGATGAAAATCTCATGACAACAGTACCTGGACTCTACGCAGCAGGAGACTGCAGAAGAGGCCCGGCTACAGTAGTAAAGGCTATCGCTGATGCACAGACCATTGCTACGGCTATCATCGGAGCTGACTTCAGCAAGTATGCTGATCTGGATGCAAAGGGTGACATGGAGAAGCTGCTCGCACGTAAGGGCGACCTAGTTGATCCTCCTGCAGACAAGCCGGATAACAGATGCCTTGGATGCTCAACAGTATGCGAGGTCTGCGCAGACGTTTGCCCGAACAGAGCGAATGTCGTCATCGATGTTCCGTTCTTCGAAAAACCGCAGATCCTGCACGTCGACGGAATGTGCAACGAGTGCGGCAACTGCGCTATCTTCTGCCCGTACAGCGGACGTCCATACAAGGACAAATTTACTCTGTTCTGGAGCGAGGAAGACTTCGCAGACAGCGAGAACAACGGCTTCCTGCCGCTCGAAGGAGAGAAGGTACGCGTAAGACTGTTCGGAAATGCTGCTGACTATGACCTGAACGATGGAAAGCTTCCTGAAGGCATAGCTGCATTCATCAGGGCGGTAAAAGAAAACTACGCATATTTATTGGCATAAAGGATAAAGGTTTTAATTAATGTTGGTTGTAATTAAAGGCGCCGGCGATCTCGCCAGCGGTATAGCGCTGAGACTGCATCATTCGAAAATCGATGTGGTCATGACAGATCTGCCGGTGCCTCTGGCGGTACGCAGGACGGTGGCTTTCTCGGAAGCCATCCGTCTTGGCAGTACTGAAGTTGAAGACGTGAAGGCTGAAAGAGCCGATAACATAGATGAGGTGAGGGACTGCCTGAAAAGGGGAGTGATTCCTGTGGTGGTTGATCCGGAAGCGGAAATAATAAATATCCTGAAACCGGAGGTCGTCGTAGACGCGATCCTCGCCAAAATAAATACGGGAACAACAAAAGATGACGCAAAAATGGTCATTGGGGTTGGCCCGGGCTTTACTGCTGGCAAGGACTGCCACGCAGTAATCGAAACAAAACGCGGTCACACTCTGGGAAGAGTCATCAAAAAAGGTTCTGCCATCCCGAATACCGGCGTACCGGGAAACGTGGGAGGCCAGACCATAAGAAGGCTGATCAAGGCACCTGTTGACGGGATATTCCATCCTGAAAAGGAGATCGGCGACCTGGTCAGGGAAGGTGACCGTGTCGGAAATGTTGACGGGGTACCTGTATATGCACTGACTGATGGAAAAGTCAGGGGACTTCTTCAGGATGGCGTTCCTGTCACAAAGGGAATGAAGTCAGGAGATGTCGATCCGAGAGGCGCCACGGTAGATCACATGACAGTATCTGACAAGGCTGCGTCCATCGGCGGCGGAGTACTTGAAGCTATTCTATCGTATGCCGGGGACCGGCTTTGAATGGAGATGAAAAATGGCTAAGAGAATCAGGAAAAAAGCATATGTCCGCTGCAGGGGAGGAAGTCCGCTGCTCGATGGGATAGACAGAGCGTCACTCCCTAGAGACTGCAGCGCGATACTTAAGTTATATCCCGACGGTATCAGCAAGTGCAGATACGGATGCCTCGGAGGCGGTTCGTGCGAAGCTGCATGCCATCTTGCGGCCATCAAGGTCGGATCCGGAGGCCCTCCTGCAGTTGACAGCGATAAATGTGTCGGCTGCGGGCTCTGCATGCGCGTCTGCCCGCAGAACCTCATTGAGATCATATTACCGGACAGAAACATACAGCCGAAATGCAGTAACCGTGACCTCGGAAAGGCCGCACGCGAGGCATGCGATAATTCGTGCATCGCATGCCGCATATGCGAAAGGGAATGCCCTGCCGGCGCGATCACTGTTGCTGAAGGAAAGCCTGTGATAGACCCTGCGGCCTGCATTTGCTGCGGCATGTGCGCAGTCAAGTGTCCTCGCGGAGTCATCAGGGATTCCAACGGTATTATGACCGCTGACTGATTTGACAGAGGAGGTGAGTAACATTTCTTACACATTCACAGTAAACGGAATAGAAAGAACTACTGACGAAAAGAAGCCTCTGCTCAGGTATCTCAGGGATGACCTCAAGCTGTACTCGGTAAAGGACGGATGCTCGGAAGGCGCATGCGGCACATGTACCATAGTTGTGGATGGCCATGCCGTAAAAGCCTGCGTCCTCACCACAGACAGGGCAGCGGGCAAAAACATCATCACAGTAGAGGGCCTCAGCCTGCGGGAAAAGGAAGCATTTGTCTATGCTTTCGGAACAGCAGGATCGGTACAGTGCGGTTTCTGCATACCGGGCATGGTAATGGCCGGTAAGGCTCTTATTGACCGCAATCCGGATCCTACGGAGGATGAAATAAAGAAAGCCATCAGGGGTAATATATGCCGCTGCACCGGTTACAAAAAAATCATTAACGGCATAAAGAGAGCTGCGTCAATTCTGCGCGGCGAAGAAGAGGTCAGGCAGATAAGCCAATTTACGGGCAAGATGATGCCTGAGCAGAATGAATTCATCTCGGTTGTAGGCTCAAACTACGATCCTGAACGTGCTTCGGGAATAGAAAATTACGAAAACAGGGGCAACAGCTCACAGTACGGCATGGGACAGAACGTGTTCCGTATCGATGTCAGGAAAAAGGTGCTTGGTTACGGAAAATATCCGGACGATATCGGACCTGAATACTTCGTACCTGTGGACAGACCTGATCTGATAATGGAACAGACCGGCTGGGGAGAAAAAGAGTATGCAGATGCAGTTGCAAAGGGCCTTATCAAGCCGGGTAAGACTATCTACATGAAAGACGAGCCTCTTGTTAATATCTGTGTCGCAGTCGATCCTGACATGCCTC
>JBGUVT010000072.1:0-11907 GCA_045220485.1 Anaerovoracaceae bacterium
ATCAATGATCCGGCAAGGGGAAGCCTCCGTGTCACTTATGAGGAGCTTGACCGCGCATTTACAGGCATATGCATTCAGGTTACTCCAGGTCCGGATTTCGAACAGTCCGGAAATCAGAAAAGCATGATCGAGTTTACAGGCAGACGCCTGCAAGGTACCAGAACGGCTCTGGTTTTCGTGATGCTTGCTACTCTTGCGGGCGGCCTTTTTGGGATTATCAATCCGGCTTTTTCGCGCTTCTTCATAGATTACCTCCTGACAGGAGAAAACCTTGCACTTCTGCACCCGTTCCTTGGGCTGATGATCCTGGTTGCAGCAGTACAGGTAGCAACAAGGTGGATTCTGTCTGTCTATTCTCTCAGAATCGACGGCAAAATGTCTGCTGCAGGCAGCAGTGAATATATGTGGAAGATCCTGAGGCTCCCTATGGACTTTTTTTCTCAGCGCCTGTCAGGTGATATTCTGCAGCGACAGGGTACCAACGCATCTATATCGGCGACGCTGGTCAATACCATCGCGCCGCTTATTATGAATACACTTCTGATGGTAGTATATCTAGTGATTATGCTTCGCTGGAGCGTAATGCTTACAATGATAGGAGTCGCGGCGATCATTCTTAACCTTATGGTCTCTCAGGTTATTTCCGCAAAGCGTGTGAATATCACGCGTGTTCAGATGCGTGATGCAGGCAAGCTAGCCGCAGCAACACTCTCAGGCATTCAGATGATAGAGACAATCAAGGCAAGCGGCTCAGAAAACGGATACTTCCAGAAGTGGGCAGGTTACCAGGCTTCCGTAAACGCACAGAGCGTAAGGTATGCACGCCTTAATCGTTATCTCGGGGCCATTCCGCCAGCCCTGTCTGCAGTAGCCAACGCACTCGTTCTTAGCCTTGGAGTACTGCTTACCATGCAGGGCAGATTTTCACTTGGTTCAATACTGCTGTTTCAGGGCTTTCTGAATTCATTCATGGCACCGGCCTCAGAACTGATCACAGCCGGGCAAAGCATTCAGGAAATGCGTACTGACATGGAGCGGGTAGAAGACGTGATGCAGTATCCGGATGATCCTGCATTTTCTGATATAACTCATGACGAAAGCCTGGACTATAAAAAGCTTTCAGGTGAAATAGAGCTAAGGAATGTGACTTTCGGATACTCTCATCTGGAGGAACCGCTGATCCGTGATTTTTCCATGCATGTGAAACCGGGCGGCAAAGTCGCACTTGTAGGAACTTCCGGCTGCGGTAAGTCCACTGTCTCAAAACTGATCTCCGGAATCTGTCAGCCATGGAGCGGAGAAGTTCTTTTCGACGGAAAAGCCGCAAATGAGATCGACCGGAACATCCTGACCGGATCAATTGCCGTAGTCGATCAGGATATAGTCCTTTTTGACGACAGCATCGCCGACAACATAAAGATGTGGGACGGATCCATCGAAGACTTTGAAATGATACTGGCGGCAAGAGATGCTCAGATATATGACGATATCATGGAAAGGAGTGGCGGATTCCGGTATAAACTGGCTGAAAACGGGAAGAATTTTTCCGGAGGACAGCGTCAGAGGCTTGAGATAGCCCGTGTTCTTGCACAGGATCCGACCATACTTATTATGGATGAAGCTACTTCAGCGCTTGACGCCAGGACGGAATATGAACTGGTAAAAGCAATCAATGACCGTGGCATTACCTGCATAGTTGTCGCACATCGCCTGTCTACGATCAGGGACTGTGATGAGATCATAGTTCTGGATCATGGGCAGATAGTTGAACGCGGTACCCATGAGGAACTCATGTCAAACGGCGGCGCATATGCGCAGCTGGTCATGAGTGACTGAGAGGAGGGGGCTTATGGGATGGTTTGAAGAACAGATCGCTCAGCGCAAACTGGCTGATCAGAAAGCCATGGACGACTCCCTGCTTCACATAGCTTCTGCGGTGCTGGGTAAAGGGCAGGCAGGCGGTCTTAACGATAAACAAATTTATACTAAGGAAGCCATAGACGAGATACTGAAATACTATCGCTGCAAACCGGCAGATATCCCGGAGGAAATCACTGATGTGGATGAGCAGCTGGAATATTGTCTGCGCCCTCATGGGATCATGTGCCGAAGCATCAGACTGCAGCAGGGATGGTACCGGGATGCTATGGGCCCGATGCTGGCTTTCCTTAAGGACAGTGATACACCGGTTGCGCTGCTTCCGGGCCGTTTTTACGGATATAGCTATTGGGACGCTGAAAGCGGAGAAAAAATCAAAATTAACCGTGAGACTGCAGATCGGTTGAGGGAGGAAGCCATATGCTTTTACCGACCGCTGCCACTCAGGAAAATCGATGTTTCAGATCTGATCATCTACCTGAAAGATTGTCTGGAACCCGGAGATTATCTGTTGCTGTTTATCCTGTCGCTTGTGGTGACTCTTATCGGTATGCTGTTGACCAACATTACCCGTGCTCTTACGGGATTTGTGCTTGACAGCTCAAATGTGGCTTTGCTGGCCGGAACTGCAGCGTTTATGATTTCAGCTCTCCTGGCTTCACGGCTCATCGGTATCGGACGCCAGCTTATGATGGATCGTATCAGTATCAAGACGTCATTTGCCATGAACGCGGCAATGATGATGCGGGTAATGAATCTTCCTGCGGGCTTCTTCAGAGAGTATTCCTCGGGCGAACTTGCAAGCAGGTATAACGCGGTCGGAAATATTTGCGGAATGGTGCTTGGAAATGTTTTCTCCATGGGAATATCAGCCATTCTTTCACTGCTGTACATTGCACAGATCATCCACTTTGCGCCTGCATTGGTACTGCCGGCGCTGCTGATAATTCTGACCGGTTCGATATTCGGCGTTATTACCGGTCTGGCGCAGATGCGGCTCAGCAGGCGAATCATGGAAAAGAGCGCAAAGGAAGCGGGCATCAGCTTCTCACTTATCAACGGTGTGCAGAAGATCCGGCTTGCAGGTGCCGAAAAGCGGGCTTTTGCCAAATGGGCACACTCATATGCAGAAGAAGCACAGCTCAGGTATAACCCGCCAATGATCATCCGTGCCGGTAAGGCAATAACCGCTGCAATTTCTCTGGCAGGAACGGTCATATTATTCTACTCTGCAACAAACAGCGGGGTCACACCTTCAGAATACATTGCTTTCAATACCGCATTCGGAGCAGTGACGGCAGCCTTCACATCGCTTGCAGGAGTAGGATTGTCTGTAGCGGGTATAAGGCCGGTGCTTGAGATGGCAGCACCGATTCTCGAAGCTCAGCCGGAATCTTCCGAAAACCGGAGCATTGTGCTCAATCTGACCGGAGATATAGAACTTTCCAATGTATCGTTCCGTTACAGCCCTGACATGCCATATATCATAAAAAATATGGATCTTAAGATACACCCCGGGGAATATGTCGGCATCGTCGGAACTACCGGCTGCGGAAAAAGCACACTGGTACGTCTGCTGCTTGGCTTTGAAACTCCGGAGATAGGTGCGATATATTATGACGGAAGAGATCTTACGGGACTGGATCTTCGCTCACTCAGGCGGCATATAGGTACAGTAACCCAGAACGGCAGCCTGTTCCAGGGCGATATTTTTTCCAATATCGCTATTTCTGCTCCGCAGATAAGTCTCGAAGACGCATGGGTAGCTGCCGAGATCGCCGGGATCGCCGATGATATCCATGACATGCCAATGGGGATGCAGACCCAGATTTCAGAGGGACAGGGCGGTATTTCCGGTGGCCAGAAACAGAGGCTGATGATTGCCCGGGCTGTGGCAACCAAACCGCAGATACTTATTTTTGATGAGGCGACTTCTGCCCTGGATAACCTGACACAGAAGCAGATGTCCGAAGCGCTTGACAAGCTGGAATGCACCCGCATCGTAATTGCACACAGGTTGTCTACTATACGCAGATGCAGCCGTATACTGGTGATGGATCAGGGAATGATCCTGGAAGAAGGCACTTATGATGAACTGATCGAAAAGAATGGTCTCTTTGCGGAACTTATTGCCCGGCAGAGACTGGATATCTGATCAGAAAATATATACTAAACCGGCGTGCCATATGATACAATTTATAGCGGGTTTATCCAAACAGATACCCATTGATGGGATAAAGAGAACATTATACCTTAGGGAGGAAAAACAATGGCAGATATCAAGAAAGTCAGCGACGATATTATGGAAAATGTAGTTGGCGGAACACTTACAGAGGAAGAAGCTCTTGAAAAAGCGCTGAATCATGTAGCACTCAAAAAAGATCAGATAGATTTTGTTAAGAAGGTCGAGCTTGACTATGAGGATGGCCGCAAGGTATATGAAGTAGAATTCTATAAGGGCGGCGTTGAATATGAGTTTGACGTAGATGCTGAGACAGGCGCTATCGTTAATTATGAAAAAGATATTGACTGATACAGCGTGCTGAGTATTTTCACCATCAATACCTGCTATCTAACTGACAGCGAATGCCTTGGAATTATTCCAGGGCATTTATTATGCACTGATTATGCCGATATTTAAGCAGAAATATGAAAAGAGCGACTTATTCAAAAGCGGTGTTCTATGATAAACTGTACTGGATATTTATAGAGGCCGTTTTTTTATGCCCGGAATGGAGAATTGATGAGACCGGAAGATATAAGAAGAATAAAAAAAAGAATAGATACGACCTTAAGCAATTTCAGAAGCATATACGGATGCTATGTCAATGCTGCCGGAGAAATCGTCACAACGATGGAGATTCCGGTGCTTGATATGGAGTCAGAAGAGCGTGAAATGTATGCCGCCATCCTCAAAAAGGTGCTGTCAGGCAAAGCGGAGAGAAATCAGATATCTCTGGAATTTCCGGCAGACAAAGTCGGAAACAGTGATGAACACAGGCTTCTCATGGCTCTCAAAAGCACCCGGCTTAGGGATGAAAATATGAGGGAACTGCTGTATCAGAGGATCATAGAGGCTCTTGATATGGACGGGGACAGCTACGTTATAATCCTTGCAGCAGATACATATGATCTCAGAACTAAAGATGTAAAAGATGAAGAGTGGTCTGAAGAATCGAACGAGCAGTTTGAGTATTTCATCTGCGCAATCTGTCCGGTAAAGACATCCAAAGCAGCTCTTCAGTATCTGCCGGGTCAGCAGGAGTTCAGAGGCATTTCAACCGGAACACTTCTGGCGCCTCCTGCGATAGGATTTGTATTTCCGGTCCTTGATGAGGGCAGCGCTGATATATATCAGGTTCAGTATTATACAAAAAGCACGTCTGTGAATCACGGAGAACTGATTACAGCTCTGTTCATGATAGACAATCCTCCTATGGCTGCAGACGTTCAGAAGGAAACTTTCAATTTCACTCTTGCCGAAGCGCTCGGGAAGGAGTGCAGCCTGGATGTGGTCACATCTCTTCAGGCAAAACTGTCAGCAAAGGCTGAGGCGATACGTGAGGAGAGCCCTTCAGAGATAGCTGAAGTATATATTGAGGATATAGAAGACATTCTTTCAGATAAAGGCGTATCTGATGAGAAGATAAAGAATTTCGGAGAATCAGTAGGGAAACGCTTTGACGGAGCAGGAACGTTCAATATCGGGAATCTCATACAGAAAAGATCGTTTGAGGTCAGGACTCCCGAGACAAGGATAATAACTGATCCTGAAACCGCGCTGAGGATAAAGACAAAAAAGATCGACGGAGTGACATACATACTCGTGCCCGCAGGCGAGAGCATGAGCGTAAATGGGGTGGATATAACTATAAAACCTAATGAATAGGATTCTGATCGTAATAATGCATTAGCATCAGCACTGTCAGCAAACCGTATGACTGTATCCCGTACTCCTGATCGTTTGCTTTAAGATAAGCATCATTGACGCGATCCTGTACTTCAGCAGCTTTAGTTTCATGGGAAGACCAGAATTGGCTGTTTTCCTCGATTTCGGAAACGGCATATGAAGGAAGCCTTTCGCAGAGCTTGTAATAGCGCTCAGGATCGACATTTCTGAGAGCGCCGCCTGCATGCATCCAGCCTATAAGCCATCCGCTGCGGTTGAACGACGGATCATCGGATTCTATGCAGGCCAGCCAGCCGATATAATTAGCCTCACCTTCATTCATATATCCTCTGAGGTGAGAGAGCTCATGGCATGCAGTAAAGGGATTTTCCATTCCCGGCATCTCGCCGTTTATGTTTGCTTCTACTGTGAACGGCGAATAAATACCGCTGACACCCATGTTTGAGAATGCCCGGGATAGTAATGTAAGCTGTTTTGGAGCGGGATAATACCCGCGAAGAGACGGATACTTCTCTGAAAGATTCTTCATGGAGAGCCGGGCTGCATATGCAAGTTCTTTGCCTTGCGGATAGTCAGGTGATGGCCTACATTCTTCCAGCCGCCCTACAATATACTCGCAGAAGTCTGCAAGCTGCTCTTCCGTAAAATTCGCTTCAGACAGAGCCTTCTGATCAACAAACGTATTTCTGTGATAGTTAATACCGCAGTTTGCTACATACAGGAAAAAAAGAATCGATACGATAAGAAAGACGTGCATAAATGCTCTCCTGAGCCTTTTACGGCAGTGGAAAACATCCACAATGATAACAAAGGGCAGGATGCAGACAACAGCTTCCGCAACAGAAAACGGAGCAGCTCCGGTCAGACGACCTACAGTACCTGTGATTACGGAATAGGCATTGACGCTGTACCATTCGGCAAAACCGCCAATATTCCTTGAGGCAAACAAAAGTACTGCTGCAATACACAGCAGAATGATCGATAATATCGCAATTTTTGGTATTCTTTTCGATGATCGCTCCATGGCTCGATGATACAGCACAAAGAGAGCAGATACAATGCGCACAGGAGCATTGTATCTGCTATGAATATGGTATTATAAAAAAGATGAACGAAAAGACTAAACTGCTTTATGATTTGATGCTTCGTAAGGGATATCCGGAGACTTTCACCCGGCTTATTTGTGTTGAGATGAATACAGATTTTACTGCAGAGAGGATGATAAGCTATATATCCCGAGGAGAACACCGGCTTGAGGATGTCTCGGATGAGATGCTGGCGATCATGGATCTGAGAGAGCACATTAAGAACAAGCATATTTCGGAACATGCCCAGGCAGCAGTAAATGATCTGTACAGAAATATAAATGAAGATTGAGAGGGTAATTCATAATGATTAAGCCTATCGTCAGTGATGTATTCTTTCTGAATCAGAAATCCGAAAAAGCTACAAAGGCCGATATTTCCATCGTGCAGGATATGGAGGACACTCTCAGAGCTAACCGCGAACGCTGTGTCGGGATGGCGGCAAATATGATCGGATATCGAAAACGTATCATTATTGTAGCTACCGGTTTTGCCGATATTATTATGATAAATCCGGTCATCACTGAAAAGAGCGAAGCATATGAGACCGAAGAGGGATGCCTTTCTCTCCCCGGGGTAAGAAAAACCATAAGGTATAACCGGATCACAGTAAGGTATCTGGATAAAGCCTTTGCAGAGCATACCCAGGCATTCAGCGGTTATATCGCCCAGATAATACAACATGAGTGCGACCACCTGGAAGGCATACTGATTTAGCTGTATCTGACTCATCCGGGGGTTACTTCAGATGGGATCATAACAAAATTGGGATACTGACCAGAACAATAATAGCAGCCTTGAGGGGCTGTTTTTTTTTCCGAAAATATTTCAAAAATTTTAACTAAATATATTGAAATAAATACACAAGGAGTCTATACTATCCCACTGTACATTCTGACAAATGACGAAAGGAACATAATAATGAGTGAAAATATACAGGTAAAACAGCTGAAACCGGTATATCCGGCGGAAGAACATGAAAACGTACGTGCTCTGCTGGAGTATGCAGCTAAAACGTATGGAGACGATGCGGCTTTCATAATTAAGGAAAAGTCAGCCGGACGTAAGGGTAGACCGGTTTACAGAAATATTTCATATGGGGAGCTGAGAGAGGATGTGCGCAGACTGGGTGCGGGTCTGATGGCGGCAGGTATCAGCAATGCCAGAATAGCCATAATAGGAGAAAACTCATATTACTGGCAGCTTGCGTATCTGGCCACTCTGAGTGGTCTTGGCATCTGTGTACCGCTTGACAAAGGCCTTCCGTACATCGAACTCAAGACATCCATACAGAAGAGCGGCTGCAATGTGCTTATCTTCGACAGAAAACATGCATCCCTTGCGGATAAGCTGCGTAGCGAAGCATCAGATCCGATGTCGACACCTACTGCGGTGTCAGAGTATATCTGCATGGATGATGATGAGCACTATCTCAGCTTCAGTGAGCTTCTCGATAAAGGAAGTGAACAGATCGCGTCGGGCTGTACAGCGTTTGACAATCTGCCAATCAATCGTGAGGCTCTGTCTAATCTGATTTTTACCTCAGGCACAACCAGTGCTGCAAAGGCTGTCATGCTGAATCAGAGAAACATCATGTTCAATATTTACAGTCTGAAACAGGTTGAAGATGTAAGACATGGGGATGTTAATATAGCACTTCTGCCATATCATCATACGTTCGGAGCGACAGGCCAGCTTCTCATGTATTCATGCGGAGTGACGACTGTTTTCTGTGACGGACTCAAATATCTCCAGAAGAACTTCGTCGAATACCACGTGTCCGTATTCATCGGGGTTCCGCTTCTGATGGAAGCTATGTATAAAAAGATCATGGCCGGAGTGCGCAAAAAGGGCAAGGAGAAGACTTTTGAAAGAGGTGTGAAGCTGTCCCGCATGCTCAGAAAGATCAGAATCGATGTCAGGCGGAGACTGTTCAAAGATGTTCTGAACGAGCTGGGCGGCAGCCTGCGAATGGTTGTCAGCGGAGCTTCAGCGCTGGATAGTGCAGTTATCCGTGGTTATCAGGATATGGGTGTAGAGGTTGTTCAGGGATATGGAATGACTGAATCGGCTCCTGTTATAGCTGCTGAAAATCTGTTCAACCGCTCACCGGGCTCAATCGGACTTGGAACTCCCGGCATGGATGTGCAGATCGCAAATCCTGATGAAGAGGGCGTAGGGGAGATAATTGTAAAGTCACCGAGTGTTATGATGGGGTACTATCAGGATGAGGCAGAGACTGCTAAGGTGCTTAAAGACGGCTGGCTGTATACAGGCGACCTGGCATATCTGGATGGGAACGGATACATACATATCACAGGAAGATCCAAGAACGTCATTGTGCTCAAGAACGGTAAGAATGTCTATCCTGAAGAAATAGAGACTATAATAGCCGAACTTCCTTACGTAAAAGAGAATATTGTGTTTGGTGAAGTCAGACGTGAAGGTGCTGATGACAAAGACGAGGTTCTGGTCGCTAAAATCGTTTACGATGAAGACATAATGAAAGACAAGTACGGTGCGGTTACTGACACGCAGATCCGCGAAACAGCGGAACGGGATATTGACCGGATCAACAGTAATATGCCAAAATACAAACACGTACACAGACTTATCCTGCAGAAAGAAGAAATGGCAAAGACCACAACAGGAAAGGTCAAGAGGTACGAGGAAAAAGGTGAATAACCTATAGAAAAAACTTCATGACAGAGGCGAACTATGAGAGATCTGGAACGGCATTTCAATAAAATGTATGACAAGTTCAAGCTGCTGCTGTACGACCGTGCTCTGAAAGAACGCGGAAGCAGCATGCCTGGAGATCTGAGCCTGCAGGAAGTAATATATATGGAGATCATCATTGCTCTAGGTTCTCCGACTGTGGCAGAGTTTTCAAGATATGCAAAACTGTCTGCTCCTAATACCGCGTATCGTCTTAATAAGCTCGAGGAAAGAGGTTATATCAAACGTGTAAGGAGTGACCTGGATAAAAGAGAATTCCGCATAGAAGCGACTAACCGCTACCGTGAAGAATACGGTGTAATATTCGACTATATCCACCTTGTGTGCGACAGGATAGAGGAGAGGTTTTCTCCGGAAGATGTAGATAAATTCAGGGAGATGCTTGGTATCATCAGCGATGAGCTGATGCCTGAAGCCGGAAGCCAGCTCAGTGAGCGCAGTGGGAAATGAATCCTGCGAACCTATCGGGGAGGCAGCATTATGAAATCAATTCTTATCAAGGATACGACGCGTGAAGAAAGAGAACAGATCGTCCGTCGTGCACTCTGGGGCGATTGCGGGATCGAATGTGAATTCTGCTCGGGATGCGATAACCGGGGAGGAGGAACGATAGATTCTTTATACCAGCCATATATAGATGGCGAAAAAGAGATCAGCGAGATCAACGCTGAATATCGTGCGCCATTTGTACGCTGATAAGCGGAACATAGCAAATGGCAAAAAACAGGATGATATGGAAAGAGGATGGCATTAAATAAAATGCCGTCCTCACTTTATTTTGGGAAAAGAAAGTGTTATAGTTAGTTTAAACTAACTAACTATGTTTTACTAAGGATATTTATTTATGAAAATAGTTCAATTCAAAAATGTAACAAGGACATATGTGACCGGTGATCATACGCAGGATGCTCTGGCTCATGTAGATCTGGAGATAGAAGGCGGGAAATTCGTGGTCATTCTCGGTCCGTCGGGAGCCGGCAAGAGCACCTTTCTTAATCTGCTCGGCGGCCTGGACAATCCTACAAGCGGAACGATAATCGTGGACGATACAGATATTTCCACACTTTCAAGCGATGAGCTGGCAGACTACAGAGCCGCTAAAGTAGGCTTTGTATTTCAGTCATATAATCTGATACCAACGCTTACCGTTCTGGAAAACATTTCACTTATAGAGGAGATTGCGCCTGATCACATGAGTGCTGAAGAACTGCTGACAGAAGTAGGGCTGGATGATCATGCTCATCAGTTCCCGCATGAGCTGTCCGGCGGTGAGCAGCAGAGAGTTTCCATATGCAGAGCGCTGGCTAAAAACCCTAAGATCCTGCTTTGCGATGAACCTACAGGAGCGCTTGACTCAGAAACAGGCGTAGTCGTGCTCAAGCTTCTCCTCAAGATGGCAAGAGACTACGGCAAGACGATAATCATCGTTACACACAACCAGAATATCGCCAGGATGGCGGATATAGTCATACACATAAGGAGCGGCAAGGTCACTTCGGTCGATGAACAGCCGCATCCGTTATCGGCAGAAGAGGTGGATTGGTAATGCTGAAACGTAAACTGTGGAGAACCGCAAAAGTATATAAAGTTCAGTTCATTTCCATGATACTGCTGATCGCTTTGGGCATCGGAGTGTTCGTAGGTTTCAATGCTGAATGGGTAACCATCGGTGAGGACACCGGAGCTTTCTTTAAGGACTGCGGCTTTGCCGACTACAGAATAATAGATGAAGACGGAATCTCATCTGCTGATGTGGATAAGATAAGAGATATAGACGGAGTGAGCGGCGTCAGCAGATTCCTTTCTGTCAATGCCGATGTCAGGGACTCAGGTGATCAGCTTGCTCTTACAGTAACAGAGAGCGAACATACTTCCGGATTTGTCCTGATGGAAGGCGAAAAATATGACAGATGGGATCCAGAGGGACTCTGGCTCATGGATAAATATGCCGAGCTTAACGGAATTAAGCCCGGAGATAAACTGACTGTCACTTTCGAAGACATGGAGTTTACAGGTACTGTCAGGGGACTGATAGAATCCGCTGAATATCTCATCTGTGTGCGCGATGAATCGCAGGTAATGCCGGACTTCAATACCTATGGATATGTCTATGCCACACCGGCTATGCTTAGAAAGGTGATCGAAAATGAGATAAAGGAAGAAGAGCCTGATATCGATGATGATGTCATGAGCATCGCCGTCAAAGAAGCCTGTGACAAAATTCTGTGCCAGGTGAATGTAAACTCATCAATGGATAAGCATGAGATACAGGAAGCTGTAGATAAGGCTCTGGGC
>JBGUVT010000073.1:0-10949 GCA_045220485.1 Anaerovoracaceae bacterium
AACCGCGTCCGCCGATCATCACTGTCATGGGCCATGTAGACCATGGTAAGACTTCGCTGCTTGATGCCATCAGAAACACAAACGTTACAGCAGGCGAGTCAGGCGGTATCACACAGCACATCGGTGCATCTGAGGTAATGATCAACGGAAGAAGGATCGTTTTCCTTGATACGCCTGGACACGAAGCGTTCACTACTATGCGTGCAAGAGGAGCCCAGGTCACTGATATTGCTGTACTGGTAGTAGCTGCAGATGACGGCGTAATGCCGCAGACCATAGAGTCGATAAGTCATGCCAAGGCTGCGAATGTTCCTATCATAGTTGCAATAAATAAGATGGACAAACCGGGTGCAAATCCGGACAGAGTAAAGCAGGAACTCATGGAGCACGGCGTGCTCGTAGAGGACTGGGGCGGCGAAGTTATATCCGTTCCTGTTTCCGCTAAGAAGGGCGAGGGCATCACTGACCTGCTTGAGATGATCCTTCTGCAGGCAGATATGCTCGAACTCAGAGCAAATCCTGACAGACTGGCTCTCGGTACTGTTATCGAGGCAAGACTCGACAAGGCAAAAGGTCCTGTTGCAACTCTCCTCGTTTCGAACGGTACTCTCAAGACCGGACAGAGTGTAGTTGCAGGAACCACATCCGGAAAGATCCGTGTCATGACAGACGACAAGGGCAAGACCATCCGCAAGGCCGGTCCTGCTACGGCTGTTGAGATCCTCGGACTTTCAGACGTACCTGATGCCGGTGACGCGTTCAACGTAGTAAGAGACGACAAGACAGCCCGTGAGATCGCTGCAAACCGTAAGGAGAAGATGAGAGAGGAAGTCCTGGCCAAGAATGCCAGCATGACTCTCGAGAAGCTCTTCAGCCAGATCCAGGAAGGCGAGGCAAAGGAACTCAACCTTATCGTCAAGGCAGACGTACAGGGATCTGTCGGAGCTATTATCACTTCGCTCGAGAAGCTTGAGACTCCTGAGGTAAAGATCAATGTCATTCACAGCGGCGTAGGTACGATCAACGAGTCCGACGTCATGCTTGCCGAGACATCCAATGCGATCATCATCGGATTCAACGTCAGACCGACTACAGCCGTTACCAACCAGGCTCAGGCTGCTGACGTCGAGATCAGACTCTACAGAGTCATCTACGACATTATCGACGAGATCCAGGATGCCATGAAGGGTATGCTCGATCCTGAGTACAAGGAAGAAGTACTCGGCAAGGCTGTTGTCAGGGATACGTTCAAGGTACCTGGCGTCGGCATAATCGCCGGCTGCTATGTCAACGAGGGCATTGTTAAGAGAAATGCCCAGATAAGACTGGTAAGAGACGGAATCGTTATACACGAGGGCGTTATCAGCTCACTCAGAAGATTCAAGGACGACGTCAGAGAGGTCGCTGCCGGATACGAGTGCGGACTCGGTATCGAGAAGTACAACGACATCAAGCCTGACGATGTGATCGAATGCTTCAACATGGTTGAAGTAGCACGTTAATAACGGAGATAAAATGGCTAAATACAGACAGGGAAGACTCAGCGAAGAGATTAAGAAGAGCGTAAGCGGCTTTCTTATCAACGGAGCGAAGGACCCGGCGCTTACTTCAAGAATAATAAGCATCACAGGCGTTGAAGTGACACGCGATCTGAGCTATGCAACGATCTATGTTTCACCGGTCTGCCTTTCTGATGAAGACAAGAATATGGTGTACTCAGGCGTTCTTGCGGGCTTTGAGCGCGCAAAAGGCGCCATCAGAGGCCAGGTGTCGAGAGACATCAAGCTGAGACATACGCCTGAGCTTATATTCAAACTTGACTCATCACAGGATTACGGCAGACATATCGATTCGATAATCGACAGCCTTACATACAGCAACGAGGAATGAACGACACTATAAAAAGCATTGCAACAATAATGAAGGATCTTGACGGCA
Source organism: Anaerovoracaceae bacterium (assembly GCA_045220485.1). Taxonomy (GTDB): domain Bacteria; phylum Bacillota; class Clostridia; order Peptostreptococcales; family Anaerovoracaceae; genus Crickella. The sequence goes on from JBGUVT010000073.1 coordinate 1,939, forward strand.
TACTGCTGTTCCCGCACACAAACATGGACGGGGACGCGCTGGGCTCATGCTCAGCGCTTTGTCTTGCCCTCAGAAGTCTGGGCAAGAAGGCATACGTCATGATCAACGAGCCGGTGCCGAAAAACCTCGACTTTCTTGAATGCGGCTGCACTACGACTGATGACAGCGTGCTTGAGGACGTTCAGCTCTCTCTTATGATCGACTGCAATGGCATGAACCGTATCACCGGCAGAGAGAAAGCCTGGGAGAGAGGGCGGCTTAAGGGCTGTTTCGATCACCATGCCACAAAGGCTAAGGAGATCAGATATGATTTTGCCAGGATAGAGCCAAAGGCTGCTGCAGTGGGAGAAATCGTGTATAACGTGATAAGAGCACTGGGCGTGGAGATATCTCTTGATATAGCAAACTGCATATTCACAGCTATTACAACTGATACCGGGAACTTCCAGCACAGCAACACTACAAGCCGCTCGCATGAGATAGCCGGACATCTTTACAAAATCGAAGGATTCAACTCCAAGGTAATATCCGCGCTCATTTATGACCGGAGAACAAAGGAGGCTCTCAGGATGGAAAGCGAGGTCATCTCGGATCTCGATTTCTACGCAGACGGCAAGCTTGCTGTCGGAAAGGTCACTCAGAAGCTGCTTAAGGAAAACGGCTGTACTCTCGATGAGGCAGACGGCATCATCCAGAAGATGATGAGTATTGACGGAGTCGAGGGCGCATGCCTGTTCAAGGAGACTGAGACAAACGTCAGAGCAAGTCTGAGGGGAAGGACCTATGCAAACATGGCAGCCGCGGCTGCTAAATTCGGCGGCGGAGGGCACGTGCTTGCAGCCGGATGCACATTCTTCATGCCTCTTGAAGAAGCCGAGAAGCAGCTTATACCGGTTCTGATCGATACCGTGAACGCATGCTGAAAGAAATGACAGACGGAATCATAAATGTAAATAAGCCGGCCGGATGGACATCACAGGATGTCTGCTCAAAACTCAGGCACGTGCTTCATATCAGAAAAATAGGACACACAGGAACGCTCGACCCGATGGCTACGGGCGTTTTGCCTGTATGTGTGGGAAAAGCCACACGGATAATCGAGTACTATGACAGGGATGCAAAGTCATATCATGCTTCCATGAAGCTCGGTATCACGACAGATACACTCGATATAACGGGCAAAGTCCTCGAAACGGCCGGATATTCGAATATCAGTGAAAAAGCTGTGAGAGAGGCTTTTAAGGCGTATACAGGCCATGTGGAACAGATACCTCCGAAATATTCGGCGCTCAAAATAGACGGCAAAAGAGCATATGACCTCGCGCGCGAGGGAAAGGCCTTTGAGATCAGGCCACGCAAGATATTCATATATGAAAATTCTGTTACGCGGTTCGATCCCGAAGAAGGAGAAATCGAATTTGATGTCAGATGTTCAAAAGGCACCTATATACGCACCATATGTGATGACATAGGTAAAAGACTTGGCTGCGGGGCAACAATGACAGCACTGACACGGACCGCATCCGGATATTTCAGGCTGGAAGACTCATATACGGTAGAAGAGATCATAAATGAGGAAGATCCTCTCAATACCATGCTCATTCCGGCAGATATTACACTGGAAAAGCTTGGAAAAGCCGTACTTAACGATAATAGAATTACCGCCTTTATGAACGGAAACAGCTCATGGAGCACAGGATTCCGCATTATAGAGCCATCTGAATTTGATGATCTGTACCGTGTGTACGGTAAGGATGTTTTTCTTGGCGTCGGAGCTGTTGAAAACGGGTCTCTGGTGCCTCAAAAGGTAATAAAATAGCAAAACATGATAATCATAAACAGTCTTGATCAACTGAATCTGGAAAAAAAGACCTCTGTGGCGCTCGGAAACTTCGACGGTATCCATATCGGACACCGTGAGATATTCCGCGCTGCTCTCAACGCTGCAGAAGAGCAGGGCCTTAATTCGCTATGCTTTACATTTTCAAATCATCCGTTCAACTTTATACTGAGGCGTGAAGACAGCGATCCTGATGCGGTAAAGCTTATCTGCACCGAAGAGGAAAAAATCGCGCTTATAGAGGAAATGGGCTTTGATATCCTCGTTAATGTACCGTTTGACGAATACATTATGACTATGAAGGCTCACGATTTCTTCATTAACATTGTCAAGGAAAAGCTGAATGCCGGATATGTATCGGTAGGTTTTAATTACACCTACGGCGCAAGGGCAACAGGAAGGCCGGACACTCTGCAAAGTGAATGCAAAGACGCCGGCATCGGACTGAGCATACATGATGCCGTGATCGTAGACGGTGAGATCGTCAGTTCTACTCTTATCCGGGAGATGATATCTACAGGCAATATGGAAATGACTGCAAGGCTTCTTGGAAGGCCGTATTCTTTCGCGGGCACAGTCAGACACGGAAAGAAGCTCGGAAGCCGCATGGGCATCCCGACAATAAATATACCTGCTCCCGGCAGACAGATGCTGCCGCCGAATGGTGTATATTTCAGCCGGATCCTGATTGACGGCACTGAATATAACAGCGTATCCAACATAGGCCTGAATCCTACAGTAAATGTTGATATCAGGAAAAAGACCATAGAGACCAATATCTTCGATTTTGACGATGATGCCTATGGAAAGGAAGTCACCGTATATTTTGATCATTTTTCACGCGGAGAGAGGAAATTCAGGAATAAGGAGGAGCTGTTTGCACAGATCGCACGTGACTGTGAGAACGCCCTGAATTATCGAAAAAAATGATAGACAACACGTTTCATTCGTGTTAATATACCAACGTTGTAAATCAATTCAATATACCCGCGCCGCAGTGGTTCGCATCTCCGACGGCCACGCAGAGCGGGCGAACTTAAGAAAAGGAGTTTATTTTTATGCTTACAAAAGAGAAAAAACAGGAAATCATCAAAGAATATGCAGTTAAAGAAGGCGACACAGGTTCCCCTGAGGTTCAGGTAGCGATCCTTACTTACAGAATCAACGACCTCAACGAGCACCTCAAGGAACACCATAAAGACCACCACTCCAGAAGAGGTCTTCTGAAGATGGTAGGACAGAGAAGAAACCTTCTCAAGTACCTCAGAGAGACAGATATCGAAAGATACAGAAGCCTTATCGCTCGTCTCGGACTGAGAAAATAATATCTGACAATGAAGCGGGAGCACGCCTCCCGCTTTGTATGTATTTAGTTAATGCCCATAAGAGGAGTACGATTAACAGGAAGGAGTTGTTAATAAATGGGTAGATTTGAAGATTACAGAACATACAGAACAGCACTTGGCGGCAGACTTCTTGAAGTTGAGATCGGCAAGCTTGCTGAACAGGCAAACGGACAGGCTACGGTCAGATACGGAGATACGGTCGTAAGCTGCACAGTCTGCGCAAGCAAGGAGCCGAAGCAGGATGTGGATTTCTTCCCGCTTACATGCAATTTTGAGGAGAAGCTTTATGCTGTCGGCAAGATCCCGGGTGGATACATCAAGAGAGAGGGTCGTCCGAGCGAGAAGGCAACTCTTATCTCGAGACTCATCGACAGACCGCTCAGACCGCTCTTCCCTAAGGGATACAGAAACGATGTAGTAGTAGCAGCTACCGCTCTTTCGGTAGATCACGACTGCTCACCTGAGGTAGCATCGCTCATCGGTACTTCGACAGCGATCGCAATCTCTGATATTCCTTGGGACGGCCCGACTGCAGGTGTTGTTGTCGGCAGAGTAGACGGAGAATTCGTCATCAACCCTACCTTTGAGCAGAGACAGGTATCTGACCTCAATCTTACTGTCTGCGGTACTGAAGAAGCCATCATGATGGTTGAAGCAGGAGCTAACGAGCTTCCTGAAGACCAGATGCTCGAGGCTATCCTTACAGGTCACGAAGAGATCAAGAACATCTGCAGATTCATCAAGGAGATCGTTGCAGAAGTAGGTAAGGAAAAGCAGCAGTATGTAGTATTCAAGGCAGGAGAAGACGTTGACGCTGCTGTCAGAGAGTACGCTACATCCAATATGATTGAAGCGATCTACACTTTCGACAAGCAGGAGAGAATCGCCAACATGGATGCCGTAGCCGTTGATGCAAAAGAGCACTTTGCTGAAGAGTTCGAAGGCAGAATGGCTGAGGTTGATGAAGTTCTTTATAATATCAAGAAAGAAGAAGTAAGACGCCGCATTCTCGAAGAAGGCGTACGTCCTGATGACAGAAGACCTGACGAGATCAGACCGCTCTGGAGTGAGACAGGTTATCTTCCGAGAACACACGGATCCGGACTCTTCAAGAGAGGCCAGACTCAGGTTCTTTCGATCGCGACACTGGCGCCGCTTTCAGAGGCTCAGTTCCTCGACGGTATTGATGATGACGTAACACGCAAGAGATACATGCATCAGTACAATTTCCCTGGTTACTGCACGGGTGAGGCAAAGCCTAGCAGATCTCCGGGAAGAAGAGAGATCGGACACGGAGCACTCGCTGAGAGAGCTCTTATGCCTGTACTTCCAAGCGAAGAGGAATTTCCGTATGCTATCAGAGTCGTCTCTGAGGTAATGTCCTCAAACGGTTCTTCGTCGATGGCTTCGACATGCGGATCCACACTCGCGCTGATGGACGCAGGTGTTCCTATCAAGAAGCCGGTTTCCGGCATTGCAATGGGACTCATCGAAGGATTCAATGAGGACGGATCGAGCAAGTTTGCCATCCTTTCCGACATCCAGGGAATGGAAGACTTCCTTGGTGACATGGACTTCAAGGTCACAGGAACTCCTGACGGTGTAACTGCTCTTCAGATGGATATCAAGGTGCACGGCCTTAACAGAGAGATCCTTAAGCAGGCTCTCGAGCAGGCCAAGATCGGCAGAGCAAAGATCCTCGAGAACATGCTCGAAGAGATCCCTGAGCCAAGGGCAGAGCTCAGCAAGTACGCTCCTAGATTCATCAGCATGAGAGTAGACCCTGACAAGATCAGACTGGTTATCGGACCGGGAGGAAAGACTGTCAACAGAATCGTTGATGAGACCGGTGCAAAGATCGATATCTCGGATGATGATGTCGGATTCATCGCTATCTATGCAGCTGATCAGGAAAGTGCTGAAGCTGCACGCAGAGAGATCGAGCTTATCACAAAGGAAGTTGAGGTAGGCGAAACCTACGAGGGTAAGGTAACAAGGATCATGAACTTCGGAGCATTCCTTGAGATCCTGCCTGGCAAGGAAGGTCTGCTGCACATCTCCAAGATGGCAGATCACAGAGTAGCAAAGGTCGAAGACGTCATGAACATCGGTGACGTGGTACAGGTAAAGGTCACAGAGATCGACAGCCAGAACCGCATCAACCTTGAACGTCCTGACGTTAAGCGTTCTGACTCCAAAAGAAGGTAATGTTATACGAAGAAGGCTTCACGCAGAATAGAGAGATCTCATGGCTGAGATACAATGAGCGTGTGCTCGAAGAGGCGCTGGATGATTCAGTGCCTCTTTTTGAACGCCTGCGTTTTATAGCTATTTTCGTTTCCAATCTTGAAGAATTTTTTAAAGTAAGAGTAGGCAGCCTTCTTGGCGAAGATGATGAAGGGGACGACCTTGTCGATGAAAAGTCAGGCATGACAGCTGCTGATCAGCTCAGACGGATCCACGATCTTGTGCCGGGACTCCTGATGAAAAAGGACATGGCATACGGTCTTGTGGAAAGAAAGCTGGCCGAAGCAGGAGTAATCAGACTGGAGACCTGGCAGCTAGATGACGAAGAGAGAGGCAGATGCTTCGATTTCTTCAGGGATGAGATCAAAGACAGTCTCATTGTAAGAATACTCGATGCCGATGAGCCTCTGCCTGCAATTGATGAAGAAAGGCCGTATATTATTGCAACTCTTGATTCCGAAATAGAAGAAAAGTTCGGTTTTATTGATATTCCCCGCTCGCTGCCGCTTATAAAAAAACTGCCCGGAAGCGGTTTCAGATATGTACTTACAGAAGACATTATAAAGATGTTCGCTGATACACTTTTTGTACCGTTTGTACCGCTCGACCTGCACGTGATCGATATAGCGCGCAATGCCGAAGCATCGGGAGGAACCGGTGATGCAAACACAGCAGCAGAGATGCGTGATGCGCTCAGGCGCAGAAAGAACGGACCTGCTGATAAACTTATCTCTGACGGACGTCCGGGCAAAGCATTAAGATCATATTTCACAAGATCCCTGGACCTTGATGAGCGTCAGATCTTTACAACGACCAGAATTGATTTCTCATACGTTGACGAGCTCGAAAAAATGCTCCCTCAGGAGCTTAAGTCACACATAACGTATAAGGCTCATATTCCGTTTGATCAGACGAAAAGAATAAGAGGAAGCATAATTGATGAGGTGAAAAAGAGGGATCTGCTCTCGTCATATCCGCAGGATTCCATGGATCTCTTCCTTGGACTGCTGCGTGAAGCCTCTTTTGCTCCTGATGTAACTGAGATACGTATCACGATTTACAGGCTGGCATCCAACCCAAGGATAGCTGACTATCTCATCTATGCCGCAAGGACAGGCAAAAGGGTGCGGGTTGTTATGGAGCTGCGGGCCAGATTTGATGAAGAGAGGAATCTCGCCTGGGCAGAGAAGCTGTCGGCTGCCGGGTGCAAGGTGTATTACGGCACGGATAAGTACAAGGTCCACTCCAAGATGTGCCAGATAGTTTTTGAAAGCACATCGAAGGACGGCAGCACGGCAAAGAACTACATCACCCAGATATCTACCGGGAATTACAATGAAAAGACAGCTGCTCAGTATACCGATCTTTCTCTGATGACATACGACATGGAGACGGGAAAGGCCGTATCAAGACTGTTCAGGGATATCTGCAAAGGAAGGGTCATAGAAAAAGAACGCAGTTATGCGCCTCTGGCGGTATCACCCCTCAGCATGCGCAGCGAGATCATGAGACTCATACACCGCGAGATCAAAAAAGGCAAAGCCGGAAAGATATTTTTTAAGATCAACTCTCTTACAGATGAAGGTATGATCGAGGCTCTGATGGAGGCATCGTGCGCCGGATGCCAGGTGCGGCTGATAGTACGGGGCATTTGCTGCCTGCTTCCGGGTGTTGAAGGCTGTACAGAGAACGTATGTATCGTAAACAAAGTAGGCAGGTTTCTTGAGCATTCAAGAGTCTATATTTTCGGAGACGGGATAGACGAAGTCATGTATATCTCCTCAGCCGATCTGATGAAGCGCAATCTGGACAGAAGAGTGGAGGTGGCCTGCCCTGTAAAAAGCGGCAAAATAAGAGACCGCATAAAAGCGATCATGTACGATGTATACTGCGATATGGAAAAGGGGCGTGTGATGCTGCCTGACGGCACATATGCGGTCAAACCAAAAGTGTAAGATAATAAATGCCGGTCACTCAGTGACCGGCTTATCTTTAATTGATGTTTCTCTTTCTTTTTTCTACTTCTGCGTCATCAGGAAAATGCAGGGTATGACCGTCTTCATCACGGTACTTTGCATTGATATCTTCTGCTCCATCAGCTTCTTCGTCGTCATCAATGACAGTATAATTCGCACCTTTTTTCATCTGATCCATTTTTTCTTCGAACTTTTCAAAGACATGCGGATACCGCTCGCGCACAGTGCGAGTATCCACTTCTTCGTTCTGCTTTCTTATTGCCAGAGCGTAGATCACTATTCCGACTACGACCAGAAGTCCCAGAATTATAAGAGGCATGTGAATCTCCTTTTTTAATGCAATTATTCTATACTCAGGCAGGCATACGGTCAATGGCATATTTATCCCTTAAAACAGTAAATTGAACGGAAAAACAGGCATTTTATTTACTCAAAAGAGTTTAAAACAAGAGATGCATTATGGTAAAATAATCAAGTTGTGAAATAAAGAAACAGGAGATAATAAACATGTTTGAAAACCTTTCGGATAAGCCTGTTGCCGCATATCAGGCGGAACAGGTCAAAAAGTGGAATGAGCTCGACATGCTCAGCCTCTGTGTCAAGGCCAGAGAGGGCGCTCCTTCGTTTGTATTCTATGAAGGACCTCCGACAGCGAACGGAAAGCCGGGCATCCATCACATGATGGCAAGGACTCTCAAGGACTCCGTCAACAGATACAAAACAATGAGGGGTTTCCAGGTAAAGCGTAAAGGCGGCTGGGACACCCACGGACTGCCTGTCGAGATAGAAGTAGAAAAGCAGCTTGGATTCAGCGGCAAGCAGAACATCGAGAAGTACGGCATCAGGGAATTCAATGAGAAGTGCCGTGAGTCAGTATTCAAATACACACAGATGTGGACCGACATGTCCGAGAAAATGGCTTATCTCGCTGACATGGAAGACCCGTATATCACATATAAAAACGATTACATCGAAACGGGCTGGTGGATCATCAAGAACGCTTTCGACAAGGGACTTGTTTACGAGGGATACAAGATCCTGCCTTACTGCCCGCGCTGCGGAACAGGTCTTGCTTCGCACGAGGTAGCTCAGGGGTATAAGGATATAAAGGTCAATACACTCACATGCAAGTTCAGACGTACCGGCGTCGATCATGATAACGAGTACTTCCTCGCATGGACAACTACTCCATGGACTCTCGCATCCAACGTTGCGCTTACAGTAGGACCTGACGTCGATTACGTGCAGTGCCTCATGAAGTCCGGCGAAAACAAGGGGAATCTCCTTTGGGTAGCTGAGGCTCTCGCAGATAAGGTGCTCGCCGGTGAAGAGTACGAAGTAGCCGGGAAGGTCAAAGGAAGTGACATGGAGTACTGGACCTATGAGCAGATCGAGCCGTTCTGCAAGGTCGAGGACGGAAAGAACGCCTTTATAGTTACATGCATGGATTATGTCAGCACTGAAGATGGTACCGGAATCGTTCATACGGCCCCGGCTTTCGGTGAAGACGACTATAACTGCGGCCGCAAGTACAATCTGCCTGTGCTCCAGCCTGTCGATGAGAGAGGCTGCTACACTGAGACACCTTGGGCAGGAAGATTC
>JBGUVT010000074.1:0-5129 GCA_045220485.1 Anaerovoracaceae bacterium
CGCACAGCGGCTCGTAAAGAACATCCTGCTTGTTTCCGAAGCCGCCTCCTACATAAGGCTTAATGACTCTGAACTTGCCCCAGTCCATGCCTGTAGCCTGGCCGATAACGCGGCGGACGATGTGCGGGATCTGTGTGGATGTAACCACCACTGTTCTTTCACCTTCGCCGTACGCATAGCATATGAAGTTCTCTATGTGGCAGTGCTGCACAGGCTGAGTCTCATACCAGCCCTCACACTTTATGAGTCCCGGTTCCTTGATAGCTTCCTCTACGCTTCCCATGTGTATCTCGGTGTGAGCGAGTACGTTGTTCGGGTATTTCTCGTGGAGCAGAGGAGCACCCTCTTCCATGGCTTCCTGAGCATCGAGTACGAAAGGCAGTTCCTCGTATACTACACTCTTTTCAAGTATGCTCAGAGCCTGTGAAGCAGCGACCTCATCCTCTGCAACAACAGCGCCGATATCATCGCCGTAGAAAAGCGGATGATCCGTCATGATGAGACGGTCGGCTATGTCCTGATGATGCGGGTCTGTTGACCACGGATGACCCGCGGTCGGGAAATAGTGTTTTTCTTTAAGGTCGAAGCATGTGAAGATACGGACTACTCCGGGTACCTTCTCGGCCTCGCTCGTGTCGATGGACTTGACGATACCGTTGGCTACGGTCGAATGGAGCACCCTGATGACGAGTGCGCTTTTATCGCACATGTCGTCTGTGTACTTGATGCGTCCTCTCGCCTTATCATAAGCGTCGAGCCTTGTTACCGCCTGTCCGATGTATTTGTTGGACATGCTCTGCCCTCCTTTCTGAGAATAGTGCTTACTCTCTATTAATTTTTATCATTACCTTCGTAACAAAGTTTTTCTTATCTGCTTCAATGAACTGGTCGATTATGTCGATGCAGATATCGGTATCGCTGAGACTGCATCCCTCATCGAGCATCCCTTCCGCGGCCTCGCGCATTCTATTAAAGGTTTCCCTGATTTTTGTATGAGGGCCCTTGTGGTATCCAACCAGATATTCGTCAGGATTAAGGACGCGGATACGGTCGCTGTATCTGTCGAAATTCGCGGTCTCCTCACCCGGTATCATCACGGCAAATGTCGTTTTATCACCCTTGTAAAAGACAAGCGTAGGATACAGGTAGAAGAGCTCATTTACGAATATTTCCTCTATGCCCCCGATTTCTATGTAGTAGATATCGTCTTCAGAGCAAACAAAAACCTGATCGAACGCAGCATACTTCATCTCACGATTGACCATCGCAAATCTGTCGTTCATCACCGACTCCATCTTGAGCAGCTTCTCGTAATTTGCGCGGACCATCTTCATGCGTTTTCTCAGGTATTTTTCAGTGCTATCCGGGTTGCGTCCAGGCATAAAACAGCCTATCTCGTCGAGCGAACAATCGAGCTGTCGGAGGAAACGTATCATTCCCAGCGGATAAATCTGGTCATATTTATAGGAGCGCCAATTATTATGCGGATTTCTGATCTCCGGCACCAGCAGTCCCTCTTTGTCATAGTGTCTGAGGAGCTGTACATTTATGTCGAACATCCTGGCAAGCTCGCCTATTTTCCATGTCCGGTCATAGTAGTTTTTCATCAGTCTACCCCGCAGAAATAAACACCATATTATAGTTTATCAACCTAATTATAAGAGCTTGATTGTACCAAGACAAGAACATAACGGCAAAAACCTAAAATAATTTTGGGTTGTGTTTTTTATCACAAAAAACCCCTCCCAAAGCACCGTTCGGGCACATAAAAACCGGCAGCTTTTTTGCTGCCGGCCGTTCACCTTTTTATGCTACTGGTGCTTCTTATTTTTCTTCATTCTGATTACGCAGGAGCGCCGGATCAAGGTCGATGCCGTCAAGTCCATGCTCTACATATGCTTCGTACTTTGCAGGATCCTTCGGAAGCAGAATCTCCATTATAAGTCCTACCACGAATACTCCGGCAACCATGTTCCCCGCGAAGATCTCGCCGAAAATCGACGGCAGATAATCAAAGAAACCTTCTACCTGAGTAACTCCAACTCCAAGACATAACGAAGTAGCAGCTATCAGAGTGTTACGGTTGTCGAGTCCCGCGTCTATCATCATCTTTACGCCTGCCATCATGATGGAACCGAACATGATTACCGTGCATCCGCCGAGTACGCAGTCAGGCAGTGTTGTAAAGAACGCTCCGATAGGCGGGAACAGTCCGCCGAGGATCATGGCCAGTGCTCCGAACATAATGCAGAAGCGGTTGACTACATGAGTCATGGCAATGAGTCCTACGTTCTGGCTGAACGATGTGATAGGCGAAACGCCGAATACTCCGCCCGAGATAGCCGACATGAATCCGTCGCAGCAGAGGGATCCGGAGACTTCCTTCTCAGTGATATCCCTGCCAAGACCTCCCGTACATGCCGCAGTCGTATCTCCGATGGTCTCTACCGCAGATACCATGAATACCAGACAGAATGAGATTATGGCTCCTGCCTGGAATTTAGGCTTGAACGCGAAGAGTTCAGGTATTGAGAACACTCCCATCTCCTTGATGGTATCCCCCATTGCGCCGAAATCTACCATTCCGAAGAATATCGAGATGATATACCCGAATATCAGGCCGAAAAGAACGTACATCTGCTTCGCGACGCCTTTCATCTTGATATGGAATACAAGAGCAGCTATAAGGGTGAGAGTGGCGACCAGGAGGTTCTGCCATGCGCCTACCGGATACTTCCCGGATGACGCGTACGATGATACACCTACATTAAGAATACTGAGTCCGATTGCAACTACTACACATGACGAGAGCAGCGGCGAGATGATCCTTCTCCAGTACTTGGCTGTAAGACCGAGTATACCTTCAAAGATACCTCCGACTATAATAGCTCCTACCATTATGCCGTAGTCCTTCGATGCGGCTGACATTGCTGCTGCAAGGAATGTAAACGACAGTCCCATTACGATCGGCAGTCCCGAACCGATTTTCCATACAGGATACAGCTGTACCATTGTACCTATACCGGCTATCAGCATGCAGTTCTGTATCAGTCTTGCTGTCTCTACCGCGCTGAACGGCTGGCCGTCATATACAGCAACCGAAGCGATGATGATAAGCGGTGCCACGTTTGCTACAAACATGGCCAGGACATGCTGAAGTCCGAACGGGATTGCCCTGCTGACAGGGACTCTTCCTTCCAGCTGATATACATTACTTACACTTACGCTTGTGTCTTTTACCTTTTTCTCTTTTTTCATATAACCTCCTCCCCCATTTTCCATTTCATGGTCTCATACCCTAATATGGTTTTATTATAGTCCCGTTGACCGCTCATTTCCATAACTGTAAAATATAAATATGGAATTATGGAATTTCAGAGGAAAGCAGAATACTATCACGGAAGCACTGCAGATCAGCCTTCCTGAGCATGCGGTAATCAGCGTCGTAGGAGCAGGCGGTAAGACCTCGCTCATTTTCGCATGGGCGCGTGAGCTTGCAGCCGCCGGAAAGAAAGTCGTAATTACGACAACGACACACATGTACCGCCCTGAACGTATGGAAGAAGAAGGTATAAGGATAGTTGCAGCGGACGATCCTGAAAGATCTGATAAAGTCACTGCTCCTCCCGCTGAAGTTCTTGACGGACTGCGTGATACGGCCGATGTGGTGCTTATTGAAGCTGACGGCTCACGCCGCATGCCTCTCAAGTGGCCTGCAGACCGGGAACCGGTCGTGCCTGATTATACGGATTTCACGGTCTGCGTCGCGGGGCTCTCTGCACTCGGACGGAAGACATCCGATGCCGTATTCCGCGCTGATGAGCTGCCTGATATACTTAAGCGCGAAACGGTCGATATTAATCTCATACATGCCATGATCTCGTCGAGGGAGGGCGGCCAAAAGGGGGTGCGCGGAGATTTCCGCGTGTTCATGAACCAGGTCGATGACGATATAGACAGGCTTGCATCCGCTTACAGACTGCAGCAGATTTTCGCCGTAATGGGTATACAGAGCGCGTGGGGATCACTGCTGTCAGATGACCCGAAGATCGCTGTGATACTGGAAGCTGCCGGCGACAGCAAAAGATTCGGGAGCAATAAGCTTCTGCACATAATGGAAGACGGCCGTCCGATGGTCGCATCCATACTCGATGCGGTACGCCCCCTAGAAGCATATAAAAAGATTCTGGTCACACAGTATGATGAAGTCGCATCACTGGCTCCTGACCTGGATATTGTCATGAACGACAGGCCTGACCTCGGCATATCGCGCAGCATGCAGCTGGGGCTGACAGCAGCCGGTGATGCTGATGCGTATATGTTCTGCGTATGCGATCAGCCGGGGCTTAAGACTGCTACACTTGAAAAACTGATCGGAGCATATAAAAAAGGAACTGCCGGCATCGTTTCCCTCTCCTGGCAGGGAAAGATGTGCAATCCCAAGATTTTTTCATCCCGTTACAAGGAAGAATTAATGAAGCTATCAGGTGATACGGGCGGGCGTCAGATCATCGCCTCCCATAAAGATGACATCCTGCTTGTCGAGGCTGTAAGCGAGGACGAAGTGAAGGACATCGACAAACTGTAACTTGCTGAAAGTCACACAACTTCGAGGAGGACCTCTATCGCTCCTCCGCAAATCATTCCTGATTCAGCAACATCCTTTCCGGTCATATCCACATGCATTATCACGGGGTTTACAGCCTCGTGTTTTTCTTTGTTTTCTAGATTCATGAGCACTTCAGAAGCATAGATTATGACAGTTGCCTCAGCACAGCCTCCGCCGATGGTGCCGGTAATGGTACCGCCCTCTTCAACCAGCATGCGTGTGCCGGCAGCTCTCGGTGACGATCCCTGCTTGGAAACTATCGTGGCAAGGACAGCCGGTCCGCGTTCATCAGACATAAGAGCTTTCATTATGTCCACCGGAATTCCTGTGCTCTTTCTTGTTTTGTTTTTCACCTCTATGACCTCGGCAAGGATAGCGACCGCAATCTCTTCAGGTGTCTCGGCGCCGATATCAAGGCCTATAGGGGTGTGCACTGATTCTATTACATCATGCGGGATACCATTGTCCGCAAGCATCTGCTTCACCAGCCCCACCTTGCGGCGACTGCCTATCATGCCTA
>JBGUVT010000075.1:0-4599 GCA_045220485.1 Anaerovoracaceae bacterium
GACAGGCATGAAGATACTGGAATCATTCAGGAGAAAGTACGGTGCGAATATAACCGTAATGGACATGCCGCCGGTCGATGCCTCATCGACTATGATAAGAAACCTGATAAAAGAAGGTAAGCCTGTAACAGGACTGGTACCTCCGGGAGTAGAGGAATACATAATTGAGCATCAACTGTACAGATAGAGAGCTTCTTGAAGATTTTATCAAAGCCAATCTCAAGGAGAGCCGCTACATACATTCAATCGGCGTTGAGGAAATGGCAGTCAGACTTGCACGTCTGCACGGAGCTGATGTAGAAAAAGCTGCTTTTGCCGGAAGATATCATGACCTGGCAAAAAACTTCGACACTGAAACAATGGATAAATACATCAGAGAATACGGCCTGCCGGAAAAACTGATCGGTAATAATGCGCTGGCTCATTCAAAAGTCGGAGCAGCAATACTTGAGCATGAGTTCGGCGTTACTGACGAAGAGATACTTAACGCAGTGCGCTATCACACTACTGCACGAAAGGATATGTCGCTTCTCGAAGAACTCATATTTGTGGCAGATGTGGTAGAAGACAACAGAACTTACAGTGACCTTGATTATTATCAGGATCTGGCATACAGGGATCTCGACCGGGCGTGTCTCGAGATACTTGAATACACAGTAGGGAGTCTTACCGCCAAAGGCATGGTAATTGATAAGGACACGCTTGAAGCAAGGGATTGGGTCTTAAACAAGATAAAGGAGACAGAGAATGGAAAGTAGAGAAGTAGCTCAGGCAATAGCTGAACTGCTGAGCAGAAAAAAAGCAAAAGACGTTGTCATGATCGATATAGCTGAGAAATCATCATTTGCAGATTTCTTTGTAATCGCAACAGGTACGTCCGACAGACAGCTCGGAGCCCTGGCTGACGACGTTGAAGACAAATTCGCAGAACTCGGCATCGATCCTAAGAGCAAGGATGGCAGACCGGATACCGGATGGATACTTGTTGACGGAGGAGATGTTATTGTAAATATATTCACTAATGATACCAGAGACAAGTATACGCTCGAAAAGATCTGGAGCGACTGCGAATCCATACTGGTAGACTGATCAAGGAGTTACATAATGCGCAACGACAGATATGATTTCACAGCAATAGAGTCAAAGTGGCAGAAGATCTGGGCCGAAGAAGACGCTTTCAGAACGGTCGAGGATGATTCAAAGGAAAAGTACTATGTACTTGAGATGTTCCCGTATCCTTCCGGAAAGCTTCACATGGGTCATGTCAGGAACTATTCAATAGGAGACGTAATAGCCAGATACAAGAAGATGGCCGGTTACAATGTACTCCATCCGATGGGTTATGACTCGTTCGGACTTCCTGCAGAAAATGCTGCGATCCAGCACAATGCTGAGCCTGCAAAATGGACTTTTGACAACATGGACGAAATGGACAGACAGCTGGCAAGCATGGGACTTTCCTATGACTGGGACCGCAGGGTCGCTACATGCACACCGGAATATTATAAGTGGACACAGTGGCTTTTCATCCAGTTCTATAAGAAAGGTCTTGCATATAAGAAGGATAATCCTGTCAACTGGTGTCCTAGCTGTCAGACAGTACTTGCCAATGAGCAGGTAGTTGATGGCAAGTGCGAAAGATGCA
The DNA here is from genome assembly GCA_045220485.1 of Anaerovoracaceae bacterium. Taxonomy (GTDB): domain Bacteria; phylum Bacillota; class Clostridia; order Peptostreptococcales; family Anaerovoracaceae; genus Crickella. Next base: position 1,646 of record JBGUVT010000075.1, read on the forward strand.
AAACTGAAGTCACAAAGAAGAATCTGTCGCAGTGGTATTTGAAGATAACCGATTATGCTGACAGGCTGCTTGACAACCTCGACAAGCTTGAAGGCTGGCCGGATAAGGTCAAGACCATGCAGCGTAACTGGATCGGAAAGAGCTACGGCGCAAACATCAACTTTGCGATCAAGGATTCCGATAAGGTTCTTGAAGTTTTCACTACAAGAGCAGACACACTCTTCGGAGCGACATATATGGTAATGTCGCCGGAACACCCTTACGTTAATGAACTCGTGGCAGGACGTCCTGAAGAAGCTGAAGTTGAGGCCTATCAGGAGAAGGCACGCCGCATGAGCGATATCGAAAGAACTTCGACAAGCAATGAAAAGACAGGAGTCTTCATCGGAAGATATGCTGTCAATCCGGTAAACGGCAAGGAAATTCCTATCTATATCTCTGATTATGTACTCATGGGATATGGTACAGGAGCCATCATGGCTGTACCTGCGCACGACCAGAGGGACTTCGATTTCGCAAAGGCTTTCGGCCTCGACATTATTCCTGTAGTTGACCCTGAAGATCCTTCAATCGATCTTTACGATCTTAAGGAAGCTTTTGTAGCTGAAGGTAAAATGATAAATTCCGGACAGTTTGACGGGATGAACAATAAGGAAGCCATTCCTGCAATGATAGAGTGGCTCAACGAGAAGGGAATAGGCGATAAAACTGTAAACTTCAGGCTCAGGGACTGGCTCATTTCGAGACAGAGATACTGGGGAGCTCCTATCCCTATGATGTGGTGTGATGACTGCGGATGGGTTCCTGAAAAAGATGAGAACCTGCCTGTACTTCTCCCTACGGATGTTGAGTTTACAGGCAAGGGCGAATCTCCTATCACTACGAGCAAGACTTTCGTAAATACTGTCTGCCCGTGCTGCGGAAAACCTGCAAGAAGAGAAGTTGATACTATGGATACGTTTGTCGACTCTTCATGGTACTTCCTCAGATATTGTGATCCTCACAATGATAAAGCACCGTTCAGCAGGGAAAAGGCAGATTACTGGATGAACGTAGACCAGTACATAGGCGGAGTTGAGCACGCGATACTCCACCTTATGTACGCGAGATTCTTCCAGATGTTCCTGCATGATATCGGACTCTGCAAGGAAGAAGAGCCATTCAGAAACCTGCTCACTCAGGGAATGGTCATCAAGGACGGAGCCAAGATGAGCAAATCTCTCGGAAACGTGGTAAGTCCTGCCGAGATACAGGCCAGATACGGCTCGGATACAGCAAGACTGTTCATACTGTTCGCAGCACCGCCTGAAAAGGAACTCGACTGGTCTGATGAAGGTGTTGAGGGAAGCTACAGATTCCTCAACCGTGTATACAGACTGGTATATGAATACATAAATGACATAAGGGGAGATGCTGAAGTAGCTGCAGAATACAAGGCAGCCAATGCAGCAGATAAATCCCTCGACTTCATGATGAACACCTCCATCAAGAAGGTTACAGAAGATGCCGGCGGAAGATTCAACTTCAATACTGCTATTGCATCCATCATGGAGCTGGTAAACGAAATGTACAAATACAAGAACGGCGACATAAACCTGCCGCTGTTCAATAAGGCAATTGAGACACTGCTGACGCTTCTCAATCCGTTCTCTCCGCATATCACGGAAGAACTCTGGAGTCAGCTCGGCCATGAAGACAGGCTTTACAACAGGGCATGGCCGGTATGCGATGAATCTGCTCTCGTCAAGGACGAGGTCCAGGTCATCCTGCAGATCAACGGCAAGCTGAAAGACAAACTCATGCTGCCTAACAATTCAGAAAAGGAGGTAGTAGAAGGAGCCGCAAGAGCTTCGGAAAGATTCAAGGAAGCTACAGAAGGACACGAAGTCATCAAAGTTATCTATGTACCTAATAAGATAATCAATTTCGTTGTTAAATAGCGGCTTCGCCATTATGACAAGGTATAGGAATAATAATAAGAGGAGGGCGAAAGCCCCCGCTAAAGCGATACAAAAGAATAAAGAAACAATCAGGCCGCCGTTCAGGATAATTCCTCTCGGCGGAATGAAGGAAATAGGAAAAAACTGCACACTCATTGAGTGCAATGATGAAATACTCATCATCGACTGCGGCTTTGCATTCCCTGAGTATGAGATGTTCGGAATCGATATCGTGATACCGGACTTCACATATCTCAAGGAAAACATGGAAAAGGTAAAGGGACTGATAATAACTCACGGACACGAAGATCATATAGGAGGTATTCCTTATCTTCTTCAGGAAATGAGTGTTCCGGTGTATGCTTCGCCTCTGGCAATGGGCATGATAGAACACAAGCTCGAAGAAAGTTATCTGAGCTGTGAAGGGCATGTTATAAGATCAGGTGACAGATTCAATATAGGCAGTTTCTCTGTAGAAGCTATTCAGACCAATCACAGCATCGCTGATTCGCTGGCGTATTCGATAAAGTTCCCCGGAGGACATGTGGTCCATACAGGAGACTTCAAGATCGACTATTCACCACTCGACGGCAAGGTGATCGATCTTAACAGGTTTTCACAGCTTGGCGACCAGGGTGTAGATGTACTGCTCTGCGACAGCACAAATGTCATGAGGAAAGGATATACTCCTTCCGAAGCAGTAGTAAGGCGGTCAATTGACGAGATCTTTGACAATACCGAGAGAAGAATCATCATTGCTACTTTCGCTTCGAACGTACACAGGATAAAATACTTCATCGAAGCTTCAATGAAGCATCACAGAAGAATAGCTGTGTCCGGCAGATCAATGGAAAACCTGCTGTCACTGTCAAAAAGCCTTGGATATCTTAATGACATTCCGGATTCCGTTTTCGTAGATGTAAGTGAAGCAAGGAATATTGCAGACAACAGGATCACCATAATCACGACAGGAAGCCAGGGGGAGCCGATGAGCGCTCTTACACGTATGGCTTA
>JBGUVT010000076.1:0-2442 GCA_045220485.1 Anaerovoracaceae bacterium
CATCGAAAAAAGAAGGGGACTTCATTACCCCAACGCCCAGGCAGAAGTAGCCAGACAGCTTGAGGAATTCATGTCCAAGAGCTGAATGGCTACAAAAAATCCCTTCGATGTAGCCAATTTGTAGCCAGCGAAAAAGAGAAGTCCCGGAAAACCCTGTAAAATAAGGGCTTTCCGGGACTCGGAAGCTAAGAAATTCTTATTCCCACTCGCTCCCACAAAGCGTAACTTAACGCTTTTTGCTTTATCGATTTGGCTTCCGCTATTCCTACTATTTGGATTATCCATCGAACATGAGCTATCCGATGACCTGTTGCCAAAGTGTTGCCACGGCGTTGCCGCCAAGTCCTGACATTAGCCGTGGTTGACGTCTTTGGGACAGGGCTATTATACATGAGATTGCAGGATTCATCAACATTTTTCAGGTTAATGTGATTTCTACGCCATTGTCAGAGAATCGCGGTTTTGAAATACATCAAGCTCACATTACTAGTTTAGCAGTTAAGATTTCAATTTGCATTTGTAATTCAGCGACAATTGCTTGATCTGGAGCCTGAGAGAATGGAGTAGCGCTGACGGCAAGTTTTGCCGAGGTGATTATTGCAACATCTTTATCTGTCAAGCGCAGCTCCTGAATTTTATTGATTGCCTCATCTCGATCCAAATGACCGGTACGCTCATAGTTTTGGATTATTTGTGTACGATCACTTATGTCTTTGAGTATGGATGCCTTATCAACCATTCTTTCTTCCCAGTTGCTTATCATTCACCTGCTCCCATTATTTCCCGCGCTGAATTGGCCATCCGGCACTTTCTATTCTTGTCAGTTTGAAATATCGCTTCGTTAATGCTTATATAGATTTCAGTTTCTTTAGCAATTCTTGGTTTTTCTCATTAAACACTTCGATTTCTTTTAGTGCATTATCTAAATCGAAATCGAAAATTCGCACGCCGACTGGAACGTGCATCTTGTCTAGGATCATCTTTTTTATATTATCAACCAAGGGTTCATCAAAAAGTATAGATAATAATTCTTCTTTTCCATCTTCTTCATCGTCCATCTTATTTGAAACAGCCGTTGAATGGTATTTTCTGTTCATATAATTATGCTTAAAGAATACAAGATGGTGGCTTGTTTCCAATTTCAACCATGAAGCTATTAGTTTTCGCCATGTATAATCAGAATCACCAAGAGACAGGCCAAACACACAGACAATATCACTTTTAAGCAGCATATCAGCGGCAGTTTTAAATCTTTCCTCATCAAACTCACGAAGGAAAACAGGTTTTATGATATTTCGTCTTGCTTTGTTTGTAATACTATATGGCAATTCTAAAAGCTGTGTCTCATTATCGACACCGAGGATCACATCGCTGCCCAAAGAACCATGTATGTGTATAACCTCTGAGCACGAGTATGAATATTCAAGTTGATCTTTAACATACTCTGCTTTAAAAGCAAAATCTAAGAATCTATCAAAAACATTGGTATAGTTGAAGTTTATAAACCCATAATGGATTATCCCATCTCTCAACAAACTTGTCCTAATTGCGCGAATATCATTATTGGTCAGTCCTTGATAAAACTTTGCTATAGATCTTCCAATTTCCTTTAGAACGGAATTGTGCTCTTGGATCAAAACCTCATACTTGTCCCAAAACGCCTCCTGTTGGTTCAACAAATAGTCATTCAAAAAAGCATTATAGTCTCGCAAACAAGCAAGAAGATCCGTTTCTGTTTCAAGGTCTTTTGCATACTCTACTAACTGCATTTCAAAGTCTGCCCATGTTGAAACATCCTTTTTAATTGTTTGTTTAAACTTGCTGATAGCCGGTATTGATGAAATACTCTCGATATAGAAATCGTATGTATCAGAGTATCTGCTTTTTAATCCACATGCTAGATCGAAACCATTACCGATCAAGAACACAACATTTGCCATATCTCTATCCTCTATTTCTAATCAAATAGCCTTTGCATCAAACTAGAAATTCCCGACCACCAGTCTTCTATACTGCGCTTGTTTTCTTTTTAATCTCCCCAACCAATTCATGGACCGTTGTACCTGGACACATCTCAGAAGGCTTGGTGTAGTCGGCAACTTTACACTGCTCAAGTCTCCGCTGCGCTATCGCCAGAGCGTTTTCTTCATCGCCGCTTTTTATAAGGCGGTTGTACAGGTCCACGTCCGCTTTTGAATACTCCTGACCGGTCCTCTTCTCATACAGCTCGCTGAAATGACTGCAGCAGTTGCGCGAATCCGGAATACTCGGTATACTGCCGAAATACGCATGCAGCCAGATCTCAAAGCACGGGTTCGACCACCCCACACGGATTCCCGCTTGCTCCGCTGCGCGAATGATTTCATCGAAGTCGGGCACTTTGTCCCGGTCAAACACGATCCAGGGAATTCGATACTGAGCCTCATACGCAGTCAATTCCAG
>JBGUVT010000077.1:0-17446 GCA_045220485.1 Anaerovoracaceae bacterium
CGCATAGTGGACTACCACACTAATATAGTTCTGGTAAAACACAATGACGAGATCCTTTTCTCGAAGGATGTTGAGGAACCAAAAGAATCAGGTCTCACTGACAGGAGCTGTCTTACTATAGAGGGCATAGTCGAGTTCGCGGATATCGTTGACGTCGAGGATGTACGCGAGACTCTCGAAAGACAGATCAGCTACAATATGGCGATCGCTGAAGAAGGCCTTGCGGGTGATTACGGTGCCAACATAGGAAGCACTATGCTGCTCGGCCATGAGTATGATCTTAAGTACGTCATGAGGTCGTATGCAGCTGCGGCAAGCGACGCGCGTATGAACGGCTGCGAGCTTCCGGTTGTAATCAATTCGGGAAGCGGCAACCAGGGAATCACTACCAGCATCCCGGTCATCGTCTATGCGAGAGCACGCAACAGGTCAAAAGAAGACCTCCTTCGTGCGCTGTGCGTATCCAATCTCGTCACGACTCATCTGAAGACCGGCATCGGCAGACTTTCCGCATATTGCGGAGCTGTAAGCGCAGGCTGCGGAGCAGGTGCAGGCATAGCGTATCTGCAGGGGTGTGGAGTCGAAGGCGTAGCACACACAGTAGTCAATGCCATCGCTATCAATTCGGGCATGGTCTGCGACGGAGCTAAGGCAAGCTGTGCTGCGAAGATCTCTGTGGCTGTAGAAGCAGGCCTCATGGGACTGTCAATGTATAACAAAGGCAATGCGTTCTTTGGCGGCGACGGTCTGGTGAAGAATGGTGTCGAAAGCACAATAGATACAGTCGGCCGCCTGGCGAGATTCGGCATGAAACAGACCGATGAGGAGATCATACGTCTCATGCTCGAAGACTGATATAAGCAAAAAACATGCGAAAGCCTGAGTGTGAGTCTGAACTTCTCCCAAAAGGGCCGGGAATCTACTATTTCAAGGCCTCAGCCTAAGTAGTGGGAGCTTCAACCGCGTTAACATTTGTGATAATATAATTTTGTAAAGTCATAAAACAAAAAAGAAAGGAGACTAGTTATGCCAATTCCTACTCCTCATATCAACGCAAAGGCTGGCGATTTCGCCGAGACGGTCCTGATGCCGGGCGATCCGCTTCGCAGCAAATTCATCGCAGAGACATTCCTCGAGAATCCTGTACTCGTGAACAACGTACGCGGCGTGCAGGGCTACACAGGCACATACAAGGGCAAGAGAGTATCAGTAATGGCTTCCGGAATGGGCCAGCCGGCAATCGGCATCTACTCTTACGAGCTCTTCGCATTCTATGATGTAAAGAATATCATCAGGATCGGTTCCTGCGGATCGATCGACCCTGAACTTCACGTTCGCGATATCGTCATCGCACAGGCGGCATGCACCAACGGCAGCTACGCAAATCAGTACGAGCTCCCTGGTACGTTTGCTCCGATCGCGTCATTCGAACTTCTCGAAAAAGCTGTTGCAGCAACAAGAGCGTCCGGTGCAAACTTCAAGGTCGGAAACATCCTTTCATCGGATATGTTCTACGATGATGCAGCTTCCGCAATGAGATGGTCAAAGATGGGGGTTCTCGGAATCGAGATGGAATCCGCAGCTCTCTACTGCAACGCGGCAAGACTCGGCAAGAACGGTCTCTGCATCTGCACCGTTTCTGACTCCTTCAACTATCCTGAAGAGAACACAACGGCAGAAGAGCGCCAGAACTCCTTCACAAAGATGATGGAGATCGCCCTCGAGATTGCATAGAATTTCAAGCGTCTTGTTACGTATATAAAGACGCTGCTTTACAGCTGAAGAACAAAAAGACTGCGTACAGGCATTATGAACTATGATGTTTGTACGCTTTTTTATTTTTTGCTTTTCTAAAAGGAGTTCAGAAAAAACTTCTACATGAAGTATCGAAATCGGGCATTTCTTGTAGAAAAAAATGGGCATTCAGGATTATTCATCAATATACATTGTAAATAATCTATAAAAACTGGTTATTATAGACATCAATCGGTTGACAATACACAGGAATGCTGCTGATGTGTGCCTCGTGGCGGCTTTTATATGTATTTGACGCAAATCAGTCCGACCGGTTTTCTACATGAGATGCTATTATTTGGGCACTAATGCAGAAGAATTTAAAAATTTCCTTTTTTGCAAACAGGACACGAAGTAAAAATGCTTATAATTATTCGTTTTAATGAATAGATGCATATAGCCTGTTTTGCTGCAGCAGACAGATTTATAAGCGCGACTGCCCGAGCTTTTGCTGCGGCAGACAGATTTATAAGCGCGACTGTCCGGGCTTTTAGCATAGCAGACAGATCTTTAAATATAGTGAAGTTTAAATACGAATTTTAGGATTGTGTTCGATGCGCGAGAAGGTCAATCATCAGAAAAGGAGGAGAGCATGTACTACAAAGAGCAGCTAATCTCTCTAAGATGCGGGCTGAGTGACAAACTTACGGATTTACATAATGAATTGGAGATACTTCCGGAAGGCAAGCTTTATATTTATCAGAAAAATGGCAAGTATTACTATTGCCAAAGGATTCCTAAAGGAGGTTATCGAAAGAAAGAGCGTAGGATTGCCATTACAAAAGACAGTGATTCTGTTTTGGCTCTTGTGCGTAAAACATATGTAGAAAAAGCGGTGGAGAATGTAAAAAACAACATAGAGGAGCTTGACAGGGCTATCGAGAATTACAGTCCGATCAGCGAGGAGCGTGTAATGCAGTCTTTCTGCGTAAAGTATCCACAGCTGGCAAAAGGAATCTATTACGGCGGCAGGGATCCCGGCGACTGGGAATCAAATTATGTTCAGCCTGTATTTTATGAGGAGAGTTATAAATCTGTATCCGCTAAAGGGGAAAACATGAGGTCGGGAGGCGAAATGTATATCACATCGAGGCTTGATCATTTTGGGATACCGTATAGATATGAAGACGACACGGGAATACCGGATCTGAAATATGCTCCCGACCTAAAAATATTGAGGCCGCGTGACCGCAAGATACTTTATTGGGAACATTTCGGAAAAGTGACAGATTACGGGTATGTTCTGGATAATATTGGAAAAGTGAAAGATTATATCAGCTATGGTATCAAGCCTTGGGATAACCTGATAATGACTTTCAGTAATGAGAAAGGCGGTTATGACGGAAAGCTGATAGATGCCATGATCAAATGCTGGCTTTTGTAGTGCCGGCTGGTGCTTTGCATTCCTGCTGAATGCTGCGGACCTATCCCGGAATGGCGTCAAGAGCTTACAGCCGGCGGCTCTCAGGGATTGTCAACCCCGTTGACAAGATCAGGGCACAAATGTGAGACTTTGCTTATACGGAGCATTATGATGAAGCTTCAGGAGGGAGAGGAAGTATTATGAAAAGAAACGTATTTAGGAGATCGCTCAGCCTTCTGCTTACACTGCTTGTAGCGCTGGGTATGACAACAACGGTATTTGCCGGTGAGGCTCAGAAGGGAGACGTTGTCTTTTTTGCAGATGATGTTGTGTACCTGGGCTATACTGAGGCTTATGTCGGAGCATATAGTGAGAGTGATGATGATGTCACCCTTACATCAGTAACCTCCAGCGATCCTAACGTGGCAAAGGTAATTCCAAGGAACGGAGACTATTATATTCAAGGTGTCGCTCTGGGAAAGGTAACGATCACCGGTAATTATACCTATAAAGGCCAGTCGGGATCACTCAGCGTTCCTTTAGAGGTAAAGCAGGTTCCGGTATTCTTCAATAGCCTTAAAGTAAACGGTAAAAATGTCAGCCTTGCCAAGTACCCATTCGGCATGAGTAAAAAGGTCAAGAAGGCAACAAGTGTTAAGATCAAGGCTCCGCTGGCTTCGGGATGGAAGGTTCAGAAGATAAGCGCGCGTGCATACAAGGGCTGGAAAGACTACAAAGGATCTAAGGTCAAAGTAACCAAAAAAATGATCAAAAATGGAAAGAAGATCAAGTTTGCCAAGAAGTATTCGAACCTGATAGTGTTTGTGGATCTGGTCAATACGAACACAGGAGAAAGAGAAGGATATTCATTCCAGTTCTACAGAAAATCCCCGTTTGCCAAGTAAGCGGCCGTAATAAGGATAATAACGAATATAATAATCGATCAAGGCGCGAATTATTCGCGCCTTTTTGATGACATTGAGAGGCCCACTGTGATATAATCTTACGGCTAGTGCGAACAGCACAGGCAAATAAAAAATAGGACAAGAAGTATGAAAGATATTGAGATCAGAGAATTATTCAGAAACACAGAGACTTATGCAAGCAAAGAGGTAATGGTTTACGGCTGGGTGAGAGGCAACAGAAGCTCCAACCAGTTCGGATTCCTCTCGGTCAATGACGGTACATTCTTCACACCGGTACAGGTGGTTTACGAGGCAGACAAGCTCGCAAACTTCAGCGAAGTGGCAAAGTTCAGACTGAGCGCAGGCGTCAAAGTTACGGGTACACTGGTACTCACACCTGAAGCCAAGCAGCCTTTCGAGATCAAAGCAGACGAAATCGAGCTCGTGGCTGATTCCGATTCCGACTACCCGCTTCAGAAGAAGCGCCACAGCATGGAGTTCCTCAGGGAGATAGCTCATCTGAGACCGCGCAGCAATACATTCAGTGCGGTATTCAGAGTGCGCAGTGTCGCGGCTTATGCGATCCACAAGTTCTTCCAAGAGAAAAATTTCATCTACGTGCATTCGCCTGAGATCACATGCAGCGATGCTGAAGGCGCCGGCGAGATGTTCCAGGTGACCACGCTTGACCTCGACAATCTTCCGCGCGATGAGCAGGGCAACATCGATTACAGCAAGGACTTCTTCGGCAAGAAGTCGAACCTGACTGTATCGGGCCAGCTCGAGGGTGAGATCATGGCACTTGCGTTCCGCAACATCTATACATTCGGACCTACATTCCGTGCCGAGAACTCCAACACAGCAAGACACGCATCCGAATTCTGGATGATGGAGCCTGAGATGGCATTCTGCGATATCAACGGCAACATGGATCTGGCCGAGGAGATGATCAAATACATCATCAGCTATGTTCTGGAGAAATGCCCTGAAGAGATGAAGTTCTTCAACAGCTTTATCGACAAGGGGCTGCTCGAGAGACTCGACCATATCGTAAACTCTGATTTCGTCCGCATCACATATACCGAGGCGGTCGACATACTGCAGAAGTCGGGCAAGAAGTTCGAATATCCGGTAGAGTGGGGCCTCGAGCTGCAGACCGAGCATGAGCGCTACCTGACAGAAGAGGTGTTCAAGAAGCCAATGTTCGTCATCAACTATCCTAAGGACTGCAAGGCCTTCTATATGAGGCTCAATGATGACGGCAAGACAGTAGCTGCAATGGATATGCTCGTACCGGGAGTCGGTGAGATCATCGGCGGAAGCCAGAGAGAGGAGCGCTACGACGTTCTCGTACAGAGAATCAAAGAGCTCGGGCTTGATGAGAGCACATACGACTGGTATCTCGACCTCAGAAGATACGGAGGCGTATTCCATTCCGGATATGGACTCGGATTCGACCGCATCCTCATGTACCTTACGGGCATGAGCAACATCAGAGACGTTCAGATGTTCCCTCGCACACCGGGCAACGCTGAATTCTAAAACAGTTAATCGGCGGTCCGTGCGGCCGCACATAAAAAACGATATAAAACAAAAAGATATAAACAACATTTCAGGAGGAACACATGAAAGGCTATACAAGCGATAAGATCCGCAACATCGTACTGCTGGGACACGGCAGCACAGGCAAGACCACCTTCCTTGAAGCAGGTCTGCTGAACACCAAGGTTATCAGCAGACTCGGAAAGGTTGAGTCGGGCAACACAGTATCCGACTATGAAAAGATGGAGATTGAAAAGGGATACACCATCAACCAGACACTCGTTCCTGTAGAGTACAAGGGAACAAAGCTCAACTTTATCGACACTCCGGGATTCTTCGATTTCGCAGGAGAGGCAAGAGCTGCTCTTTCGACAGGAGCTACAGCTATCATCATGGTAGATGCTTCGTCCGGCATCCAGGTCGGAACAGAAAAGGCATGGGATCTCGTTAAGGAGTACAACTCGCCTACATTCTTCATCATCAACAAGATCGATAAGGACAACGTTGAACTCGACGAAGTCATCTCGGCTATCCAGGACAAGTTCGGAAGCGCATGTGTTACTCTCGATGATAAAGACGCTCTCGATGAAGCAGTAGCAGCTGCTGATGAGGAACTCATGGAGAAGTTCTTCGAGGGAGAGGCTTTCACAGACGAGGAGTTCGCTCACGGTCTGGCAACAGGTATCCACAACGGAGACATCATGCCGATCATGACAATGAGCGCTCTGACAGGCGAAGGCGTAGACGTAGTTCTCGACTCACTCTGCAAGTACGTTCCGAAGCCGGCAACAGTCGTTACAGAAGCTAAGGATGCTGACGGAAATGACATCGAGATCGCATGCGATCCTGCAGGAGACCTCGTTATCTACATCTTCAAGACACTCGCTGACCCGTTCCTCGGAAAGATCTCATACGCAAAGATCGTATCGGGTACACTCAAGTCCGGTACTGACGTTTACAACCCACGTTCAGAGAAGTCCGAGAAGCTCGGTTCTGTCTTCTTCGTAAGAGGTAAGGCTCAGGAGATGACAGACACTGTAGTCGCAGGCGACATGGTAGCTCTCGGTAAGCTCCAGAACACAAAGACAGGCGACACACTCTGCGCAAAGAACAAGCAGGTTACAGTTAAGCCGGCTGCATTCCCTACACCTTGCTACTTCGTAGCTGTAGAGGCTGCAGACAAGAACGAGGATGAGAAGATGGCTCAGGGTCTCTCCAGACTCATGGAAGAGGATCCGACATTCGTACTCGAGAGAAATGCTGAGACACATCAGACACTTCTCGGCGGCCAGGGCGACATCCAGCTCGGAATCATCCAGGCTAAGCTCAAGGACAGATACGGCGTAAGCGTAAATGTAGTTCCTCAGAAGATCGCTTACAGAGAGACCATCAAGGGCAACTCCGATGTTCAGGGAAAACATAAGAAGCAGTCCGGTGGTGCCGGCCAGTACGGTGATGTTCACATCAGATTCTCGCCATCGACAGAGCCTGGACTCGAGTTCAGCGAAGAGCTCTTCGGCGGATCGGTTCCTAAGAACTACGTTCCTGCTGTTGAGAAGGGACTCCTCGAGTGCATGGAAAAGGGCCCTCTCGCAGGATGCAAAGTACAGAACATCAAGGCTGTCCTCTACGACGGTTCTTATCACGAAGTAGACTCCAACGAAGTATCGTTCAAGATCGCTGCTTCCCTCGCATTCAAGAAGGGTATCGTTGAGGCCAGACCATGCCTCCTCGAGCCTATCATGAAGCTTGAGATCACAGTTCCTGAGCAGTATGTAGGAGCTGTAATGGGCGACATGCCTAACAGACGTGGTATGGTACTCGGTATGGATTCCTCGCACCGTGGAACAATCCTCCACGCTGAGGCACCTCAGGCAGAGCTCTTCGACTATGCTATCGCACTCAGATCGATGACACAGGCAAGGGGATCCTTCACAGTAGAGTTTGCAAGATATGCAGAGCTTCCTGGCAACCTCGCAGACAAGGTTATCGCTGCATATAAGAAGGAGCAGGAGGAGAAGTAATCATTTCTTCGCTATAACGCCTTTGGCGTAAGGAAGAAATGATTGACATCATTGCAATACGGAGCCCTTTTCCTGAGTGGAAAAGGGCTCTTGTTTAGAAATAATCACAGCATCGAAAACACAGTCTGTGATGCTGAAGGAGGTAATAATGCCATTAATCGACAGTTCAAATGCGAAAGAACACTCTTATCCGGTTTACGGGAGGCAGTTCAAATCTTACAAATGGTACAAACCACTCATCGTGGCTGTTCTGTTTTTTATTTTCTATATCTTATTTGCCTTGATTCTGGTTGCTGCAGCTTCATTAGCCGCCAGCCACGCAACAACACCGGATGAATTCATTTTTACACTAACCAGGCTCCTTGACATCAGCTACGACAACATGGATCTTGCAAACATGTGGCAAACCGTAGTAAACCTCGGCAGTGTAGCGGTTATGATACCTTCGCTGTGGCTGGCATCTGCCATAGTGCGCGACAGGCCGTTCTCATCTTATTCATCTTCAAGAGGAGGATGGAGCGGAAAGGTTTTCTGGCGGGTATTGCCGATTGCAATCCTCTGTATCTCGGTTCCTGCCGCCGTAGATGAACTGTTTGTTCATCATCATATAAACGATTTCCAGATGAGATTTACGCTTTTAAGCTTTGCTGTTGTAACTCTTTTAGGACCAGTTCAGTGCATCGCTGAGGAGTATGTATTCCGTGGGCTCCTGATGCAGACCCTGGGATCATGGTTCAGACTGCCTGTTATAGCGGTTGTTCTTCAATCCGTAGTCTTTGCGCTTATGCATCCATATAACGACATAGGAAAGATAGGGATACTGGTTTCGGGGATGGTGTTTGCGCTTACAGCATGGATGGGCAGAGGCATCGAGATATCTTCTGCATATCACATCGCCAACAATATGGCTATCTTCTATATGCAGGGACTCAATGTGTCGACTATCAGCAGCGAGTCAACGTTGAGAGACCTGATCTTCGAGACGGTCTGCGCAGCCGTATTTGTACTGGCTATATTCATCATCAGTAAGAAGACCGACTGGTTCAGCAGGATCAAAAAAGAAGATGCTGCTGTATGGAACGGAAAGATAGATGAGAAGATCGCCCGCAAGGAAGCGAAAAAAGCGGCAAAGGCAGAAAAGCTGGCGGCAAAAAATGAAAAGATTGGTGCTCATGAAGAAAGCGCACCTGGAAAGCATTTCAAACAGCAGTGATATTTTTATCAGATTCCAGAAACTCCCGGAGAGATCCGGGAGTTTTTTGCGCCTTAAAATCGGTATATATACATAGAATAAGGCATAGGTTTTGAATATAGTATAAATGGATGATAATGTAACCTTTCCTATGATAAGGAGGAGATATTATGAAAAAGAGATTGGCAATACTGCTCAGCCTGGCAATGGTCCTGACATTTGCGCTCGCAGCATGCGGCGGAGGCGGCGGTGGAAATGAAGACCTTTCAGACAGCAAATACGTAGGAACCTGGAAAGTGGATTCAGCTTCATTTGCCGGTGAATCGGACACGGTGGACGATGATATTACGCTGACGCTGAATGGCGACGGCACAGGCACACTTGCTGGTGTTGATGAAGACGGGACTGATGATGTATCCAATATTACCTGGTCTCCGACAAGTGATGGATTCAAGACACAGGGTGATGCAAAAATGACTTTTAAGGATGACGGCGACGCGATCGTGTCAACCGTTCTGGGCGTTAAGCTGCGCTTTGTAAAAGCGGATGAAAGCGGCGATGCTGCTGCTGATACCGTTGACGGTGCTGCTTATGGATATGCAGGTGATGATCCGGTAGAACTGGCATGCTATAAATACATGGCTGAAACAGTCAGCAAGGACTATGACGCGGCCGATGTCAGCATTCCGGTTGTGAACATCATTCATGAAGATTTCACTCCGGAAGATGAAGTGCTCGTTTACGGAGATTTCTGGATATATAACTACAACACTGAAGGAGATACCCTCAAGAACGTATCCGGCGGCAATTATCCGGGATGCATGCATGTAAGCAAGGCTGACAATACCGTCACAGCTTTTGATCCGGTTGAAGACGGCGGAAACTTTGAAGCCAGCGCAAAAGAGATCTTTGGCGAGCATTATGATGACTTCATGGCCGCATACTCTGACGATGAAGCACGCAATGAGCTCAGAAAGATCTCGGTATCGGATTATGTAAATCTGAACGGACTGGATATCAACTATTACCAGGACGAAGGATGGGATCCGGTTGAACTGTACCACGCACCGCAATAGTGGACTGGGGGACAGATCCCGGGGATAATTCTGCAAAAACAAAGTCGAGCCTGCTCATCTGAGCGGGCTCGTTTTTTATGCTTTGATATTTATCAGCAGAAATAAGACTCAGCTGATGAACGCGCGTATCGCATCTGATATATTTGCTGCACCCATGATCCGTACACCTTCAGCTGAAGATTTCCCGGCCTGCCCGGCATTCTTTGCAGGCAGTATCACCGCTTCATATCCGAGTCTCGCAGCTTCCTGCACGATCTTGCCGGCATTAGGTATTGAGCGTAGGTTGCCTGTCAGCCCGACCTCACCGGCTGCCACCAGGCGCTTCGATGCTGACCTTCCCTTGTGGGAGCTGTATATTGCAAGCGCAACTGCCAGGTCGGTAGATGTGCTTCCGGTGTTCATGCCGCCCACAACGTTCACATATACATCGTAGTCGAGCAGGTTCAGACCTGCTTTTTTCTCGAGTACCGCAAGTATCATGTTAAGGCGGTTCTGACTGATACCGATTGCTGTCCTGCGGGCAAAGCCCACATTGGCACGTGTTACCAGAGCCTGGATCTCAAAAAAGACCGGGCGGCTGCCCTCATAGACCGCGGATACTACAGAGCCTTCTTCGCTTTCCGGGCTCTCGATGAGACTGCCGGAGATGTCAGGCACTTCGATCATACCTTCTTCAGTCATGCGGAAAGCGCCGATCTCATCGGTGGTCCCGAAGCGGTTCTTGTATGAACGCAGTATACGGAGATCCCTGTCGCGCTCACCGCTGAAGCTGAGAACTGTATCCACCATGTGCTCGATGGTCTTTGGACCTGCGAGCTCGCCTGACTTGGTTACATGAGCCACGATGAAAACCGGCACATTGCGGTTTTTGGCGTATCTTATCAGCTGTCCGGAGCATTCCCTTATCTGAGTGAGGCTTCCGGCCACTGAATCCGCTGACTGCGAATACATGGTCTGTATGGAATCGATTATTATGAAGCACGGCTTTATGCTGTCGCATGCAGCCATGATGTTTTCTATATTGGTCTCAGGGTATATGTAGAGGGAATCGCTTATGCTTCCGAGTACGCGGTCTGCCCTCAGTTTCACCTGTTCTTCGGATTCCTCGCCGCTTACGTAGAGCACGGGACCGTATTTATCTGCTATCCTGCCGGCTGCCTGCGCTATGAGCGTGGACTTTCCTATGCCCGGTTCACCTGAGATCAGTGTAAGCGAGCCCGGAACTATTCCTCCGCCCAGCACACGGTTGAGCTCTGACAGCCCCGAGTCCATGCGGGTGTAGTCGTGAGTTCCGACTTCGCCGAGCTTCACCGGACGGCCTTCGACTCCTATGCGCCTCCTGGTATCGGCCGCAGCCTCTTCGACAGGAGCCACTTTATGTTCAACTATGGTATTCCATGCGCCGCAATAAGAACACTGACCCTGCCAGGCCGTGTACTCGTTGCCGCACTCTGTGCATATAAAAACCGTCTTTGCTTTTTTAGCCATCTTTCTTTTCTGTCTCCTCCGCTGACGGCTTTCTGACCGTTTCCATCTCGAACCAGAAGTCAGAACCTTTGCCTTCCTCGCTCTCTACACCGTACTTGGCTCCGTGCAGGCTGAGGATGCCCTTTACAATGGCAAGGCCGAGGCCGGTTCCCTCTATACCGCGTTCGTGATTTGCGGAGGTCCTGTAGTATTTATCCCACACATGTCCGATCTCTTCCGCAGGGATACCCATGCCGTGATCGATACAGTGGAAAGTCACTTTCTTGCTGCTCTTGCTGAGCCTGATGTCTATGAATTTGTTATCTCCCGAGTACTTGACCGCGTTTGAAACGAAGTTGGTCATTGCCTGTGTCATTCTTGTGCGGTCACCCACCACGTAAGCAGGCCTGCAAGGGTGGAACTGGATGTCGAATCCCTCCGATGATGCGAGCGCGAGGAAACTCTCATACACGCTCCTGGCTGCCTGGACAAGATCGAACGTTTCCATGTGAAGCTCAATGTTGTTGGACTGAAGGTTGGAGACCGAGAGCATATCGGTAACCATCTTGTTGAGGTGCTCAGTCTCCGAAATGATAACGTTCAGGTCGGCATTGCGCTTCTCGGGATTGTCGCCTGTTATATCTATGATCTTCTCAGCGTAAGACCTGATCATTGTCAGCGGTGTCTTGAGGTCGTGCGATACGTTCGCTATTATCTCGCGCTGATAGAAGTCGGTCTTTTCCATCTCGTATGAGGCCTTGTTGAGCGCCCTTGCAAGCTCCTTGGTCTCAGTGAAACCGGCTCCGTCAAAATACACATCGTGATTGCCGTTTGAGAGTTCCGTTGCTGAACGCGTGAGTTTCTCAATAGGAGAAGTCAGGCGTACCGAAAGAGCAAAAGCCAGAAGCAGCGAAACTATGAGTACAATAAACGAAATGTATATGAGCATGTCGCGGAGTATCCTGATTGTCACAGGGTCAGGAAAAAGAGGGGCGATGATGCAGAGAATATTGTCATTATTGCCTGAAGCAATATATGAAGCATAAATGAGCCTCGTTCCCATGCCTGAGTTGTCGCGTCTTGTTTCGCTGATGTTGCCGGCAGGGGAGGAGGCGAGTTTCGTTTCGATGCGGCTGACATCAGCTTCGAATACGTCGCTGTCCTGTGCCTCTCTGGTGCCGTCGAAAATGAAGCGTTCATTAGGAGTATCTATCCTGATATAAATGTTGTTGCTCGATGCGGTCTGCAGCGCGAGCGAGCCGAAACTGGCGCTTTCCTGATTGAACTGGGCTTCCAGTGTCTCAGCCGTACGCATGACTTCCTGTGATCTGGCGCGTTCATAGAAGCTGCTCAGGAAGAAGTTGGACAGGCCCCAGAGTACCATCACCAGAAACAGCGCAAAAATGACGAACGACAGAAGTGTCGTCGTCTTTATGCTGCTGGTATCGATTTTTCTGACGGCGCGTTTGCTGGCGCGCTTTCCGGTGTGGTCTGCCATCCTTCAGCCGTTCTCCGTTTTGCTTTACTGTTCTTCGTATTCGAATTTATAACCGACGCCTCTGAGCGTAACGATGAATTTTCTGTATGGCCCCAGGCAATTGCGCAGATTCTTAACATGCGTATCGATAGTTCTGTCATCACCGAAGAAGTCATAGCCCCAGATGTCCTCGAGGAGTTTCTCTCTCGAGAGGGCGATGTTCTTGTGCTGTATCATGTAGAAAAGCAGGTCGTATTCCTTCGGAGTAAGCTCTACACGCTTGCCGTCCACGCTGATTGTGCGCGCTGCCATATTTATTTCGAGTCCTTCGAACTTCTGGATCGTCGAGACGTTCCTCTCAGATGCATCTCTGCGGTTGAGTACCGCGTTGACTCTGGCCATGAGCTCCTTTGGACTGAACGGCTTTACAACATAATCATCGATGCCGAGCTCAAATCCAAAGAGCTTGTCGTATTCTTCGCCTCTTGCTGACAGCATGATGACAGGGATGTTTTTAATTTTCTGAATCTCTTTGACGGCACTGAAACCATCAAGCTTTGGCATCATGATATCCATGATGATAAGATCGTAATCATTGAGCTTTACCATGCCGATAGCACTCATGCCGTCGGCGGCCTCCTCAGCCCCGTATCCGCTGAATTCCGCGTATTCCCGTATGACCTCGCGGATCTTTTCTTCGTCGTCTACTATCAGTATTTTCTTCATCGGAAATCCTCCGTTTTCACAAGTCATATTTGATGTAAGTATATCACAGAGAACATTACAAGTCAGCGGCGAAAAAGAGGCTGCAGGCCATGGCTGCATGAGGGTGAAGCACAGAACACTTTTTCTCTCCGCAGATATATATTGACAACCACTATTTACGGTGATAATATTACATATTTATTTTATGTTTGCTTTTTGATACAAAAGAAGCTATAATGATGTTATAAAAGGAGGAAAGCGTCCATGTTTGAAGTCGGCGATTACATTGTATATCCGATGTACGGCGCGGGCATCATAACCGAGATTGTAGAAAAGGATTTTCTCGGCGAGATGCGCACGTATTATAATGTATCGCTTCCTTATTGCCGTATGGAGGCTTCTGTTCCTGTTGACAACACAGACAAACTTGGTGTAAGACATATAATCGCACCCGAACGTATCGCTGAGGTGCTGGAGGTGCTCAAGCAGGACACTGAGCCGATGAACCCCAACTGGAACAAACGATACCGCGAAAACACCGAAAGGATGCAGACCGGAGACATCCTGGAAGTAGCAGCGGTAGTAAGGAATCTCGTCAGAACGGACAGACTGAAACCGCTTTCGACCGGAGAGAAGAAACTCCTGAGTACAGCAAAGCAAATACTTGAGAGCGAACTGATCTACTCCGGAGGCTACACGATGGAAGAAGCAGACGAGATGGTCGAAACCAACATATAGCAGGGGGCTAGTGAAGGGATCGGCCATTTACATTGGTAAAAGGAGATTATGGTAGAAAGAGTATCAAACTGGATATGTACAGTCATAGTTGCAGCCGGCCAAGGTACACGCATGGGAATCGATGTACCAAAGCAGCTGTTTCCTTATGGTGGCTCCACTGTGCTGGGTGCTGCGATAAATGCTTTTGCTTCTCTTGATTATATCGATAAGATCTATGTTGTATCACCGCAGGATGGATCCCTTGATGATATATATGAAGATATCACAGCAGAATGCGAAAGATTTACCGGACGCGAACCCGGAAGCATAGCGATCGTGAATGGAGGAGCGACAAGAGCTGACTCGGTCAGGGAAGGCATAAAGGCGGCTTCGCGCGATGCCCGTCTGACAGGCATAGATGAAGATGATGCAATAGTGCTCATACATGATGCCGCAAGACCCGGCGTAAGCGAAGAGATAATAAGGCGGAACATAGATAACATGACATGCTGCAGGGCGGTATGCACAGCTTTGCCTTCAAGCGACTCCACGCGCATCATTAACTGCGAAAAACCTGAATATGTAACAGAATTGGCATTGAAAGAATCAATAACATATCCTATAATGAACACTAACGTTGTCAGGAGGGAGCTTATCTACAGAACCCAGACGCCGCAGACGTTCCGTCTCTCTGACATTCTGCGGGCGCATGAGCGCGCGGTACGTGACGGTTACTCTGCCACTGATGATGCCATGGTCGCGGAATACGCAGGCATCAACGTAGCGCTGGTAGAAGGCTCGACTGCCAATTACAAGATAACTACCAGAGAGGATATCCAAATGACTTGCAGAACAGGTATCGGATATGATGTACATAGACTTGTCCCGGGGAGACCCCTTATACTCTGCGGGACCCCGATCCCCAGCAAGCTCGGGCTGGACGGTCATTCAGATGCGGATGTAGCAGTACACGCGCTGATGGACGCGCTGCTCGGGGCAGCAGGACTGGGAGATATAGGAAGACATTTTCCTGATACCGATGAAAAGTATAAAGGCGCGGATTCAATGAAGCTGCTGTCAGAAGTCAAGGGCATGCTGGGTGGAGCAAGGATCGTAAATGTGGATGTTGCGATAATCGCCCAGGCTCCGAAACTGGCGCCTTATATGGAACAAATGAAGCAAAACATAGCGAATACACTCGGGATCCCTGAGAGTGCCGTAAATGTAAAGGCGACTACGGAAGAAGGACTCGGGTTCACAGGCAGGGGCGAGGGCATGGCAGCCATGGCTACTGCCGCAATAGAAGGGAGTTTTTAAACAATGAGATTATCCAAGAACCATCTTAAGACACTCAGAGAGGCACCATCGGATGCCGTGCTTGAGAGCCATAAGCTGCTCGTCAGAGCAAACATGATAAAGCAGGAAGCTGCGGGACTCTACATGTTCCCGAAGCTGGGCTGGAGAACAGTAAGAAAGGTTGAGCAGATCGTCCGTGAAGAGATGGACTACGTCGACTGCCAGGAGATCTACATGCCTCACGTTAACCCGGCCGAGCTTTGGAAGGAGACGGGCAGATGGTATGCTTACGGCCCTGAGCTCTGGAGAATCCAGGACCGTAACGGCAACGACTTCATACTGAACCCGACATGCGAAGAGATCTTCACAGACTTCGTACGCAAGGAGTGGTCATCCTACAAGGAACTGCCGTTCTCGCTCTATCATATCCAGTTCAAGTACAGAGACGAGTCGCGTCCTAGATACGGACTTCTCAGAACAAGAGAGTTCATCATGAAAGACGCGTATACATTCGACGCTACAGAGGAAGATCTGCACACTGCCTACATGAGACAGTACCACGCATACGAGAAGATCTTCACACGTATGGATCTTGACTACAGGATCGTAGAGGCTGATAATGGCCCTATCGGCGGAAGCAAGTCCCACGAGTTCTCGGCGTTGTCCGACTGGGGCGAGTCCGACATCCTCTACTGCGATGAATGCGGAATGGCTGCTACAGTCGAGAAGGCTGAGTGCATTGACGATGAGCCGGTCAAGGAAGAGATGCAGCCGGTACAGAAGGTATTCACACCTGGCACAAAGACCATCGAAGACGTATGCAACTATCTTAAGCTGCCTGTAGAGAAGTCCATCAAGGCACTCATGTTCACTACATATGACACAGACCTTCAGCCGAAGGACAATGTCGTAGCTTTCGTCAGAGGTGACAGACAGCTCAATATGATCAAGCTCGTCAATGCTCTGAACGTACCTGAGCACTATATCGAGTTTGCTGATGAAGACGTTACAGGACCTATCACCGGAAGTGTTGCAGGATTCACCGGTCCTATGGGACTCAAGAACTGCATCGTGGTAGTGGACTCCGAACTCGTCGGCACAGTCAACATGTGCGCAGGAGCTAACGAAGAAGACCACCACCTGGTCGGCGTTTGCTACGGCAGAGACTACACAGGAGATATCATCACTGATATCAAGGAACTGCAGGAAGGCGACCGTTGCCCGCACTGCGGAAAGCCGGTCAAATTCAGACGCGGAATCGAAGTCGGCCAGATCTTCAAGCTGGGACTCAAGTATTCCGAGAGCATGAACGCAACATTCAAGGACGAGAACGGTGTTGATCATCCGTACTGGATGGGATGCTACGGCGTAGGCATCACAAGATCGATGCAGGCTGTAGTAGAGCAGCACCATGATGACAAGGGAATCATCTGGCCGCTGTCAGTTGCTCCTTACCATGTAATCGTGACAGTCGTCAAGTCGAAAGACGAGACTCAGCTGCAGGTTGCTTACGACATCGAAAAGAAACTCGAGGCACTCGGCGTAGAAGTAATGGTAGACGACCGTGATGAGAGACCTGGAGTCAAGTTCAACGATGCAGACCTTATCGGTATTCCAATCAGGATCACTGTCGGCAAATTCGCCGGTGAGGGCAAGGTGGAGTACAAGCTGCGCCGCGAGAGCGAGCATGAGCTCCTGACTGTCGAAGACGCGATCGCTAAGGCAAAGGCACTCGTCGATCTCGAAGGAGACGGAAGATACTTCTTCTCAAGACTTTCCGAGGAGACAATGAACTCTCACTAATAATTGAGCGCATAATGCAAAATGCAGGGCACCGTTTCACGGTGCCCTTTCTATTTTGTCCTGAAAACTGATATAATTATTAAGT
>JBGUVT010000078.1:0-2019 GCA_045220485.1 Anaerovoracaceae bacterium
GAAGAGAATCCGTTCCTCGGATTCAGAGCTGTCAGATACTGCCTTGCAAATCCTGACATGTATAAGACTCAGCTCCGTGCCATCACCAGAGCCAGCGCTTTCGGCAAGGCAAAGATCATGGTACCTCTCGTCACAACGGTAGATGAGGTCAGGAATGTCAAAAAGCTCGTTGCCGAGATCAAGGATGATCTCAGGGCAGAGGGCATCGCATTTGACGAAAATATCGAGGTCGGCTGCATGACAGAGACAGCAGCATCTGCTGCAATAGCGGATCTGCTTGCTAAAGAGGCGGACTTCTTCTCGATCGGAACAAATGACCTTACCGGTTATACAATGGCTGTAGACAGAGGAAATGCCAAGGTTGCATACCTCTACTCGGCATTCCAGCCGGCAGTGCTCCGCTCGATCAGACAGATCATCGTTGCTGCCAAGGAAGCAGGCATCCCTGTAGGAATGTGCGGAGAGGCAGCTGCAGATCCTCTCATGATCCCGCTGCTCATGTCGTTCGGACTCGACGAGTACAGCGTAAACCCTGTGCTTGTTCTCACGGCACGCTGCATAATATCGAAGTGGACAAAGGCAGAAGCCGATGCGCTTGCAGAGAAGGTCATGGCAATGGATAACGTAGATGATATCGTAGCAGCTCTTAAGGCAGCAGCCAAGGAATAGAGCTTTTAACAGAAAACGATAACAGCTGATAAACGGAGCTTATGCATATTTATGGCATAAGCTCCATTTTTTATATATCGGGTATGGTAGAATAATCGAAAAAAGGGAGATGAATCCGGGAGACAAACAGACAATGAGGAGCGAAACCGGAAAAATACCTGTCATAATCGGAATCACCGGTCACAAAGATCTGAGAGACCGTGATCTTGATGATCTGAAAAATGCAGTATGTACCCAGCTGGAATCACTCAGGACGAAATATCCGAATTCAGGGTTCGCAGTAATGACTTGCCTCGCAGAAGGGGCAGACCAGCTTTGTGCTGAGGCTGCACTTGGGATGGGCTTTGAGATCATCACTATACTTCCAATGCCTGTCAATGAATATTCAGAAGATTTTGAAGGCGATGCTCTGAGAAAGCTGAATGAACTGATCGGACAGTCATCAAAAATCCTCATGGCGCCTTATAAAGAGCCTTTCAGGGAAGACCGTGACTATCTATACAGACAGGCAGGCTTATATATTGCCGAACACTGTCATGTCCTCTTTGCGTTGTGGGATGGGACTCCGGGTAATGCAGGAGAATACAGCACGGCATCAGTAGTCCGGGCTAAGTTAAGGAATCTGGCTAACGGAAGCGCGGGTGAGCAGCTGCACAGTGCTGACGGCGTTGTTGTTCAGATAGTAACGCCACGCTCAGAGGCATGCAGCGCTGACGTAAACGCCGGAGATGTCATCGTTCATGGAGATGAAGGCCTTTGTGGGAGGATACTCAGGGATACAGATAATTATAATAAGGACTGCATGAAAAACGCTTCAGTGGGTGCGGAAGATGATAAGATACGGGCAGTATATGCTGCTTCCGACAGACTCAGCATAATCAATGACATATGGGACAGAAGAGTGCTGATAGGGCTTTCTGCGTGTGCGACGATTCTGACGATGGCTTTTCTGCTTTACGATGAAGCGGAATTGCACTGGATGATCCTGCTGTGCGGTGTAATGATCATTTCGCTCTTTGCAATAAACTTATTTACAAAATGGACGAGGTTCAACGCAAGATATGTCGAGTACAGAGTGCTCGCGGAATCATGCAGGGTGCAGACATATCTTCGTGCTGCGGGAATAAGCCGTGAGGTAAGCGATATAATGCCGTGGAATCTCCAGGTGAATATTCCGTGGATAGGCAGGGCGCTGTCTGCAATAACGATAGGCGAAAATGCCTGCGAAAAGAAAAGCATTCTGGATGACTGGATACTCAATCAGAGAGATTATCATAGAAAGGCGCTTAAGAGAACGGAGGTTCAGCTCAGAAGAAATGACCGCATGGTTACTGCAGCTCTTATCATAAC
>JBGUVT010000079.1:0-5973 GCA_045220485.1 Anaerovoracaceae bacterium
ACACACCGAACGGTTTCTTTTTGATATAATCGATCACCAGATCCAAGGCAGCGCTGCCATAGCCAAGTCCCTGCATGGATTCGTCAATCATCATATGCCAGATATCATACTCAGGGACATCGTAGTCGTATATCACCATGACATATCCGACCATCTTTCCATCTGCATAGATTCCAAACGGCTGACACTGTTCTCTGTAAACATACGCTTGGGCGAGACTCCGAATCGGATGAGAGACAAAGCTCTCCTGCCCAGGTGCCAGTTTAAGATGGAAGGCGTCAAGAAAGTTATCCTCTGTAATTGCTCTCAATTCTACCATCGTTACCTCCATAAATCCTGATTTGTTGGTATTTCCGATTTTATTCATCATCATCCAGACGCTCATCAAGCCACATGATCTCTTCAAAGGATAGCGAACGATGCTTCATTTCCTTTTGCATCTTCTGGTAGGTTTTGCTGTCCACTTCGACAGTCCGCTCCTGAAGAACCTTCTTTTTTCCCAAAAGGCCCTGTTTCTCCGTTTCGACCATCATTTTGACTTTATGCTTCATATACGCCTCCCTGCATTGGTAAATGGAGTTACTGAGACACATCGACACCTGGAAAGAACGCATCATACCTTAGGATAATCGCGTGAGAAAACGTTGGGACTATGCTGCACACTTTGACTGATAAACTGAACAGCATCAACAGTGTGGATTATGTCAGCCATCTTCAGAATGGAAGCAGCAGCTGCCATCAGGAAGGGGAGAGGTTTTTGATTTCGACAGTTCATTCTCGGAGATTACTTCGAGAAGATCTGAGTCATAGAGGATCACGGAAACATTAGCATCAAGATTAACAGGCCGGTGAGCGGTACATGCATCAAATAATACCCGGCGGTTAGTCAGAAAACTCAGTTTGGAATATGCTTCCAGCCGCTCGTATATCAGATCCAGATAGTGCTGATTCAAAGTACCCTCGATCACGGCAGGGCTTTCAGATGATGGTATACAGATAAAATCCCAGTGAACACAGGGAGCCTCACCGACAAGAAGCTCAAAATCGCAGGGGATTTGAGGCTCACCGACCGGTATCTGGCATGTGGCCTTAAGGCAATCCATATTTGCAAGAACGCAGGCACGTGCTTTTTTTATGTCCTGCATATCTGTTTCCGGAAGAGTTTTGCCGTCAGGTATGTCCAGGTAACCGCAGCAGGCCAGAAGCTCTTCATACGTCACGTTGTTCTGGGCCGCACTGGCAATAGCGGAGAGCGTGCTTTTCCTGGGGGGCGACAGGAGAGTGCCGTTCAGTCTTCTGGATACCTGATATCTGGAAATACCGACCTCTTTAGAGAATTCTTTTGCACTGCGGGTTCCGATTGCCTTTTTCAGGAGAACCGCAAACTGTCTGGGATCAAATACGTCCATATCGCTCACTCCTTTCAGTAAAAAGGATAGCATAAGCGCAACAGGTGGTCAATTAAAAGCCCGAAGACAACGCAATTCTGGAGCGGCACGGTATGACAATACGCCCAGAATAACGCAATCATAACAATATAACGCAACTTATAATTGACAAAACG
This sequence comes from Anaerovoracaceae bacterium, assembly GCA_045220485.1. Classification (GTDB taxonomy): domain Bacteria; phylum Bacillota; class Clostridia; order Peptostreptococcales; family Anaerovoracaceae; genus Crickella. The sequence continues at coordinate 1,565 of JBGUVT010000079.1, forward strand.
CAACTTTGAGTATAGTGTGGAATGTGTAGGAGGGGAGTATGGGCCGGTATCGGATGGACAGAATAAAGGACGGGGGAAAGACATACTATATTATCCGCCATAAGGATGATATGTCACTCGTGATCGCTCCGACAAAGTATTTAAAGCATAAGACAAAGTCAAACAGGTCACCGAATACTGTCCGCAGGATTGCGTTCTCCCTGACGGTATACCTGAGTTTTCTCGAAGAGAATCATCTTACTGTTGGCGATGTGCTTGAAATGAAATACGACCGTCAGCATGTCCACTTTACGGACTTTCTGGCCTATGTCAAAAGCGGACAGCATACGGATGGAAAGAGTATAACATGTCCTGCAAACACAACATGCAATACCTACCTTCGGGATGTATTCGGCTGGTTTCAGTTTCTGGAGCTGCAGGATCAGACCCATGGAAACCTGAAGGTCCTTGAGAGCCATGTGGTCACCTTCACCAATCCGATCGGGCTGAGGTGTTCGATGGCAAGAAGAGCCTTCCGGGGATATCTGAAGGAAGATGAGCACATAGGAAGGACGATAGAAAAAAGTTCCATTGAAGTACTTCTTGAAAACTGCACGAACATCAGGGACAAGGTTTTGCTTCTTCTGCTTGCAGAGACCGGATTTCGGATCGGCGAGCTTCTGGGCGTAAAACTGTCATCTGATATTGATATCGGCAGGCGCCAGATAAAGGTCACCTTCCGTGAAGACAATGAAAACAGCGCAAGAGCAAAGAATGCCAGTCAAAGAAGGGCATTGATCAGCAAAGAAACCTGCAGAGTTCTTTTGTGCTATCTGTCCATGTACCGGGACATTTTGATGAAGTCAGGGTATCTGTTTGCTGCTCTTTCCGGGAAAAATGCAGGAAAGCCCCTGAGAATCAAAGCGGTGTACGCGATGCTGGAAAGACTTGAGAAAAAGACCGGCATTGAGGCTACTCCCCATATGCTGAGGCACTATTTTGCCAATGAGCGAAGAAAAAACGGCTGGGACATTCTGCTGATCTCGAATGCGCTGGGCCATAAGCGGATTGAAACTACGCAAAGATACCTGAACATAGCAGGAGAGGAGCTGGAAGAGGCCTCCCACGCCTACTTTGAAAGCCAGAAGGATCTTCTTTCGGTGGACGCTCTTCTGTAAGGGGGTGATGGCATGGCGCAGTTATCCTTCCTGTATTCACCGCAAAAAGACAAAGAGATCCTGAAAGAGGAGCTTTCTGCAGGCTCCCTTAAGGGAAAAGACCTTGAAGCGGTTTTCTCTTTCCTTACTGGAAAAGGCTGTACATCCCTTTCGGATGTGGATTTTGAAACGGTTATTTCCTGGCGCTCTTATGTCAGGTCACTGCACTTAAAAAAACAGGCAGCTGAGCACTATATGGGGCTTTTGGAAATCGCCATGATGCATTTTCTGGAGCCGTCTTTCCCGGAGCTTTGCCGGGAAATTGATGAAAAGCATCATTTTTCCAGAGCCGAAAAAAACAAGGTAAAAGCGTTTTTGATGATGATGGGGATCAAAAGCCTAGCGAAGATTACCTACCACACACGAAAATCGTATGAACGGTTTCTTTTATCCTGCGATCTGGAAAATCCCAGGCGGTATTTGAAAGTTCTGGACCAGATCAAGCTTTCCAGCATCAGGGCTGAGAATGAACTAAGACCGTTTCAAAAAAAGCAGTTTAGCTACAGAAACGAGGTTTTCTACCTTGGCTATCATCCGGACTATGAGATGGCAATGGAGTTTTACTATGTGCGAAACAAGGAAGAACTTGTTTTTGATTTTTCAATTGATGCGCCGGCAAAGCTCAAACACCAGATTTTTGAGATGCTCAGTCACTGCCTTTTAATCGGCGCGAAAAGGAAAAACCGTCGTGAGATGTACATTGTACCTTTGAAACTACTCTATCTTTACTGCGCAGGTGCCGGCATTTCAGATATCGAGGCAATGGAACAGGAGGATGTGGATGGATTTGAAGAAAGCCTTCAGGGTAAATGCGGAACAAAAACAAAGGTTTACATGCAGATTATAAATTCCACCAGAAGATTTTTGTTTTTGTCATCACCAAAGACCAACTGGGATGCCAATGTCTGGTATATGGACCGGTTTACCTTCAAACTTGATCGGCTTAACCCTGCAAATCATATCGGCCAGTTTTCCTTCTGCACGATAAAAGATAAAGAAAACCGGGATCTTTTTAAGTCCTTCATGAAAAACCTGATCGGAATCAGCCACAGAGCCCTGAACACGGTGCAGGGAAAATATACAGATATCCGGGTGTTTCTTCTGTTCTGTGACAGGATGGGGATTAAGGCAAAACGAATTACTCCAGGGCAGATGGATGCCTACATGGACCATCTTGATGAAAAGGGTAACGGCAGCATCACTTTCAACAAACACCTTAATGCTCTTCTTTCCTTCTATGGATACCTGGAGGCGAAAGGGGAGATTTCAAAGATTCCGTTTCAGGGCGAGTACTACCGGAAGAAGGAGTATTACCTTCATAATGACCGCACACTTGGCAGGGATCTGCAGATGGACATTCTTGGAAAGCTTAACCTTTTCCCGGAGCACCTTCGCCTGATGTGCATCATTCTCTGGGCGACCGGTCTTCGCATCAATGAGGTATGCACGCTCCAGGGAGATGCCTTTTCGTTTGAAGACGGTGACACCTACCTTAAAGCTATGCAGTATAAGCAGGTTCTTGAAAAGAAAATCCCGATCCCGTCTGTGCTTTACAGGGTGATGAGCGATTACATCGAAAAAAACAAGATCGGAAATGACGAATATATCTTCAAAAACAAGAAAGGCGGCGCCTACTATGCTTCCACTTTCCGCACTCAGATGCAGAGATTATGCAGAGCGTATGGGATCGGAGAAGAGGATTATGTATTCAGGCCTCACGATTTCAGGCACACTGTCGGAACAGAGATGTTTGACTTTGGCGTATCGCTGCAGGCAATCCGCGACTACCACGGGCATAGGAATGAAAACATGACAAAGCAGTACATCGACTATATGCCGGCAAAAGTGAACCGGGCAAATAAGGAATACTTCAAAGACAACCTTTTGCTTGGAGCAGAAGAGGGGGAGGAATGAAGATCAGTGTAAAGGACCTTGCCTGCTACAGGAAACTAACAGAAGAACAGCGCCAGTATGCGCGGATTGGCACGGATACCTGCTTTATCATTCCGGATACTTTTTCGGACAGTATCAAGACGCTGCTTTATGACTATATCATCCATAGGGGAGAAGTCCTTGCGCTTGGCAGCATGCGGTCAGAATACTGGGCATTTAACAGGCTCTGCGAGTTTTTCCTTGATAAATACTCCAACCTTGGTGACCTGACCCAGATACCACAGCAGGAAATGGAAAGATCCCTCCGCGTATGGATGATAAAAAAAGGATATGCCACAGCCAGTATCCACAACCGTCTTAATCAGGAAACACCGGAGCTTAGAAAGTCGCCGCTTATACATTTCCTAAACCGGCTGTACCGGTTTGGCTTAAGAAAAGAAGAAAACACAGAGATGGAAAAGGATGTCTGGGAGATTGATAAGCTTCCGTTTTGTGTACGCAGCAACCCAACACAGAGCATACGGAGAATAAACTTCCAGGGTATCTTTCAGGAGAAGATCCGCAGTGAAACAAAAACGGCGGTTTCCATTACCATACGTTACCTTGCCCTTACGACGATCCTTCAGCAGATCAGGGCAATGAACCGGCTGTCCTCATTTTTAAAGGAGAGTTTTCCGGATGTCGTGTCCTCACGGATGCTGAACCGGGAAATCATTGAGCAGTATCTGATATTCCTTAACACAGAAGAAACCGGAAAAAAGTGTTTTCGCTCAGAGCTTTCCAGTTTAAAAAGCCTTCTCGATACGATAGCGCTGTCTTTGGATGAGCCATCATTAAAAACGCTTTTTCTTCCGGGCGATATCTCAGAGCGTGGCAGAATCTCAGGATACAGGGCATATACAGACAGCGAAGTAAAGACATGGAATGATGCGATGAAAAAGCTTCCAAGCCAGGTGGCGCGGGTGATGGTGATCCATCAGCTTCTGGGAAACCGGATCTCTGAGACGCTCACGCTGAAGCAGGACTGCCTGTGCATACGAGGCGGAAATCTGAAGGTGAAGGTCTTTCAGGTAAAGACACAAAGAACGATCTATAAGCCTGCAAATGATATGGTCAAAAAGCTTATTGAAAAGGCAATAGAGGAGACGAATGAAACATACGGAAAGCGGGAATACGTCTTTGTAAGCAGCCGCAATCCGGACAGTCCCATGACATATGAAACGGTTCAGTACCACCTGATGAAACTGATTCTGCAGGAGAACCTTACAGATGAACATGGCAAAAGGTATGGCGTAGGAACCCATGCATTCAGGCATACCA
>JBGUVT010000080.1:0-9960 GCA_045220485.1 Anaerovoracaceae bacterium
CCCGTGGAGATCTCGGGAATGCCATGGATCTGTGGGAACTGCCGGCAGTTCAGAAGCACATTTCCGCAGTATGCCGCGAGGCAGGCAGGGATTTCATGGTTGTGACACAGATGCTCGATTCCATGATGCACAGACAGATCCCTACAAGGGCTGAAGTAAACGATATTTTTAATGCTGTTGTTGATGGAGCCTCATCAGTCATGGTTACAGGAGAGACAGCTGCCGGAGATTATCCTGCACTTGCCATACGCTACCTGTCCAGAACAGCGAGAGAGGCAGAAAAGTTCAGATAGTTGCAGTAGAGGCAGTATGGGCAGAAAGAGAGGTAATGAGTATGCTTCATGAGGTTTGTTTTGATTCGTATAACAAGAGAGACAAGGTGTATGGATGGGTGTACGTACCTGCGGCACCTCCGGTAGGTATCATTCAGCTGGTACATGGATTCGGCGAACACTCGCGCAGATATCTTCATATGATAGTCGCTTTCATGGATGCGGGCTTCATAGTAGCTGCCGATGACCATGTCGGACATGGCAAGACAGCCATGGAGAATGACTGCTGGGGCGACTGGGGTGATAAGGGACCTCACACAATGATGGAGGATGAGCATACACTTACCGGGCTGGTAAAAGAAATGTATCCTGACCTGCCATACTTCATGTTCGGACACAGCATGGGGTCATTCATTGCCCGTGACTACATAGCCAAGTACGGTGATGAGCTTGACGGCGTTACATTGTGTGGAACATCAGGCGAATTCCCGGGACTCGACAACAGCATCGAATACATAAAGAAGCTTGTTGATGCGGGCAAGGGCACAGAGGCTGATCCTGATGTTGGCGCTGTCATGATGGGATGGATGTTTGCCCGCTGTGATGAGGGCGTAAAGCTTGGAAACGAGTGGATATGTCATGACGAATTCGTGCAGAAAGACCATGCCGCGGATCCATTCGATGCATTCACAAAACCTACAAGCAACAGGTCGTTCCTCGACTTCTGCAGAATGATCGAAGTGATCACAGGACCTGAGTGGGCTGCAAAAGTTCCGAATGATCTGCCAATATATAACATTGCAGGCGACCAGGATCCGGTAGGACAATATGGCACCGGCGTATATCAGGTGTCCAACTGGCTGACAGATGCCGGATGTGACGTAGAGACAATGCTGTATTCAGGCTACCGTCATGAGATACATAATTATGAAGGCCTTAAGGACATTGTTGAAGACGGAATAATAGAATTCTTCTACAGTTGCTTAATAGATCCTGATGATCTGACCTTCATTGATTAAAAACAATTGCATGTTGACACTGAAAAAATAACAAATATAATTAGGGAGCGGCAGATACATCTGCCGCTCTTCATCACTTGTGGGGGTGTAAAGGTTTCGACAGGTGTGTGGAACAAGGATAAGCGAGCCGTGGCGGTGATCCACGTAAAAAGTACCCGTTTAAAAGAAACGCTAAAACTAACAACAATTTCGCACTGGCTGCATAGTTCAGCCCCGCGCGTCGGCCCCGTGTCACCTGCAGCACGGGAATCCGGCGTCATGCATGCAGGGACCTCTTGCGTGATCTCCCGGTAGCGTAAGAGTATCCACGGGATAGCGAAGCCCCGAGTTTGCCGTGTTGGCGAAGGGTGAGCGAATCAAAAGCAATCGGCTGCGCTCGGAGAAAGTCTTTCGGAAATGCTCTTGGACGTGGGTTCGACTCCCACCACCTTCACCATATGGAATGCTTGCGGTATTTTGTACCTACGGTCTTGGACTCATACCGCAAGCGCTTCAAAGAATATGCTATGGTTATGTCTGTTCAGATGTATCCATAGTTTTGTTTTGACTGTAATAATCCTCTTCGACCTTGTTAGGTGTCAGATAGCCAAGTCGCTGATGTGGACGGTAATCGTTATAAAATTCCACATATTCATCAACGGCTTTTACTACAGCCCTTTTGGTGGGATAGAAGTACTTTCGAAAGACTTCCTTCTTAATCGATGCAAAGAATGATTCGGCAACAGCATTGTCATGAGGGGTGCCAGGTCTTGAATAGGAGAGGGTAACGCCTTTTGATCTTAAAAGGGTACGAAACGCATAAGATGTATACTGAACTCCCTGATCACTGTGAAATATCAATCCGACAGGATATCCTCTTGCTTCAAAGGCTTCAAGAAAGGTTCTCTTTACCAGATCAGTATTGATATTCTTTGACACCCTGTAAGCGATCACTTTTCGTGAATACAGATCAATGACTACACACAGGTATATAAAGGCTTCATCGATTTTCACATATGTAATGTCGCTTACCCAGGCCTCGTTCGGTGAATCTGTCAGGAACTTGCCTTTCAGTTTGTTTGGATAGTATTTATAGACCCGATCATTTGCTGAATTGAGCATGGGCTTAGGCCCTATGGCATTTAGTCCCATCTCTTTCATGAGCCGGTTGATACGTTTTTCGCTCGTTTTATATCCTTTATCCCGTAGCTTTATTCTGATTCGTCGTGCTCCGAATGTCTCTCTGCTTTTCTTAAAGATATCGGCAATCAGAGGCTTGAGTTGCTCATCCATTAGCTGGATCTGAGTCTTCTCCGGAGACCGAAGAGAATGATGATAGTACGTTGACTTCAAAACATCCAGCGTCTTACATAATCGGTATACTGTGAACTCATCCTTATGCTGATCGATGGCACGTAGCTTATCCGGGAGCGGTGATGATGGTGTGCACCCACAGGTTCGAAAGATTTTGTTCTCTTTTCGAAGTCTCTCCAGCTCGCTTTTCTCCAGATATTCCTTTCTCGGGATAGCTTTGGGATGATTTGGATCAGCTTGCTGCAGCCACAGATAAAGGGTACTGCGGCCTATGCCAAGGCAGCTACAGATCTCCGGGACTGGTGTGCCTCTGGCATGCAGATCAATTGCTCGTTGTCTGATTTCATTTGAATACATATGATTTCCTTTCTACTACATTGAGTTTAGAAATAATGCTGTAATATAATCAGCACATGAAAGGAAGTATGCATAATTAAAAGCGACAGAAAACAGAGAATTCTTAATTTTCAAGACAAGCACCATGCACAAAGGCGCGCTTGAATCATTCTGCCGAATAGTCTATAATACACACATGATAAAGATCCTCGCACGCCTCTTAACAATGCGTACCATGCGAGGGTTGTTTTTTAGGAGAAACTATCATGGGTAAGAAACTGAAAAAGCATTTATCAATCGATGGGCAAATCGCAAAACTGGCCTCGCGCGGACTGATAATAGAGGATGAAGATTACGCAAGAGATGTGCTGGATAGAATCAGTTACTACAGATTGACTGGGTATCTTCATGACTTTAGAGAACCGGGTTCTGATTCTTATGTAGATGGGCTGTCATTTAATACTATTGTTTCAATATACGAATTTGACACCAGACTAACCAGATTGTTGATGTTTGCATTGGAAGATATTGAAGAAGCATTTAAAACCAGATTTGCATATGTATTATCGTCAGAGTTTCCAAATGATCCTCAGATATATACAAGACTGAAGATATATCGTGACGAGGAAGAGTTGAAGAAGTCAAGGAGAATGATTGCTACTGCAAAGAGAAACAATCACAGCTTGCCCTTTATAAAACATCATATCGATCATTATGATGGCAAATTACCAATATGGGTCGCTGTTGAAATCATGACAATGGGAACTATAAGGGCGTTATACAATAACCTTAAAGGACCATATCAAAAGAAGATTGCTAAGAAATATAACACGAGCTCCGTGATTCTCCAAAACTGGGTCGAGAATATTACATATACCAGGAATCATCTTGCTCATTATATGCGAGTTTATAATTACAATTTTGGCAGAATCCCTTCATCTTGCAAAAACCACCCTACATCGGCAGTTTACAGAGGAAGAATATTTGATCAAATCATGGTCATGAAGTTCATGTACTCAGACGAGAAAGAATGGAATGAATACATTGTTCCTCAGTTAAAGCAGTTATTAAATGACTATGATGAAGTAATAGATTTATACTGCCTAGGGTTCCCTGGAGATTGGGAATTACATCTTAAAAAGTAAGATAAAGGAGAAACAGTATTGATCAGATTTGAAGAAATAACAAATAAGAATATTTGGAAAGTATGTATGTTGGAGCCTTTTGATGAGCAAAAGGATTATGTTGCAGAAAACATGCAGAGCCTGGCGGAAGCTTATGCTACGAGAAATGAGGGCAATAATGCATTGCCGCTGGCAGTATACAATGATGATGAACTTATCGGATTTGTAATGATCGGCAAAGGGACCGTGGGCAATGAAAATGAGAGTAATACGATAAAAGAGAATTATAGCTTTTGGAGATTTATGCTCGACAAGAAGTATCAAGGACAAGGTCTGGGAAAACAGACAATTGATGCTGTCATGGATTTGATACGCACATATCCGTTTGGCGAGGCAAAAAGAGTATGGCTGTCTTATGAACCAGAAAACACTCATGCAAGAGACATATACCGTAAGTACGGTTTTGTGGAAAACGGAGAAGTGTGCGGCAATGAGATCGTTGCTGTATATGAATTGTAGAAGAGCGCAACTCTATGATACATAGGATGATTTTATAGTAGCGTGGTGATAGTGTTTCTGCAGGAGGTGAATGATTATGAATAATGATAAAACCGGACGATTCATCGCAGACCTTCGCAGAGAGAAGCAGTTTACACAGGCCCAACTGGCAGATGCTATACATGTTTCTGATAAGGCTGTCTCACGTTGGGAGACGGGAAGAGGGTTTCCAGACATCGAAAATCTGGAAGCTCTTTCCGGATGTCTGGATGTCTCAATCGCCGAACTCATCAAGGGGGAAAGGATCAATGAGCCGGTATCCGGAGATGAGTTGAACGATATAGCTTCAGACGGGCTGTCGCTTACTAGAAGCCTTATTGCAAAAAGAAAGATTACGAGCACACTGCTGGGTTTCGTGTTGGGACTGATTATTATCATTATTGCAGTGATCCACATGATGAGCCCTATATACATAAAGGATTCGGGCAACGCGCTGACTGTAGAAGAACTATCGAATGGAAGTATCGTGGCTGTATTGGGCGGAAATGTCAGCGGTTATGATATTGATCGTTTCAAGGATCAGGACAGCAGCAAAACAATGGCTTTTATAGGATGTTATCGCACAAGATGGGATCAGCTATCTAGGAAGAGCAATGAGACCCTGGTGAGAATAGGGAATAAGAATGAGATAGACGAAGTGTATTATTACCCTGCTGATGGCGGCGATGTTTTGATTTATGGTGATAAAAAAGCAACGGAAAGTGGAGGAGTAGTTACCCTTCCTAGACTTGTCTACAACTACTGGCTGATAATAGGCGGCATACTGTCTGCTGTCGGGATCTTGCTGTATCTGATCTGTCGCAAAAAATATTATTCAGAAAAGATACTGAATGCAGTTCTGTTCCCGGTTGCCTTTACGATCAGCATTCCGCTCTGTCTACTTGGAAGATTTGATGAGGTATATAACGCAAGTTACTATTTTACCGGGATACTGCTTCTGACAATCGCGTTATATCTGGTGTTAAGAACCGTCATATTACTCAAAAAGGGAAAACTGACCTACTCAGACAACACTCAGACCTGCAGCTGAGTCCGCAAATGGGTCCGCAGAGTCATCGAAAATGCTGAAAATTCAATACTTTCAAGCATGCTCGATTCCTCACATCTCCACCAGTAACGATGGGGCTGTCGCACAATAAAAGTGTGGCAGCCCCATTTATCCGGCGTTATCCGGCGCATTCCCGGTAGCCAGAGCGTTCTGTATTATCAGCTCCGCTGACCCTCTCTTGAGCTGGCATATCCTGTGCATATCCTGAACGTACTTTTCGCTCATGCCGCACTGCAGCCAGTCGATGATCAGCCCGAAACATGCGCACTTGTGGTACCTGATGAAGAGCTCCCTGTCGCTTTCGGATACAGGCACGTCAGGGAAGACCGTCTCCGAGTATTTTCTGATCACGTGCTCGCATATCCTCCACAGGGAAGAAATGTTGGAGTGGCTGCCCGAACTGAATATGTGCATGATGACGCGCTTGTTGGCGCGGGCGAATTCCATTGCCGCAGCAATGCACTCATCTATGGAGTTGAGCTGCGGATACTCAAGTACAAAATCATCCGCCTTATCTGACAGGATGCCCTCAAGAAGTGCGGGGATATCCTGGTAGTGGTAGTAGAAAGTGTTGCGGTTGATCCCGCATCGCTCAGTTATATCTCTTACAGTTATCTTCTCTAGAGGCTTTTCGGCAAGGATATCCAGAAAAGCCTGGTTGATCGCTTTCTTGGTAAGCTCAGAAGCGGCCATATGAGAACCCCCTTTCATTGCTTAGGCCTGAAAGTCAGGCAAAACCGGTGATTTGCCCGGTTTCTGTGCATCACCTGACAATTATCTGTGCAACATCCTTTCCCGGAGAGTTATTATGATGCCGGTAAAAGATGACCATAGGTCAGATAATGATATCAGATGGCAGTCTGAAATTAAAGATTCATGAAAGGTCGTGAAAGATATGAAGATTAGTAAAAGAACTATAAACGTAGCGGTATTTACAGCTGTGGCTCTGATGTTCGTTATGGTTTTCGGTTACACATTCAGAATGTTCAGCGAGATCAAAGCTATGGATCTCAGCGGACTTGATTCAGATAAAATGGGCATCGCAGCGACAGATATGACAGAGGACAGCAGCAAGGCTGAGCCGGGCGAGGTTGATGCGGTCGCCAAAGTTGAGACTGTAATTCTGAACAGCGTGGATGCCAAGGACATGACAGCTAGCATCAGGGCAGACTATGACAACAACAGAATGGTCCTCCTGATCCTCTCGGACGGAACCGAGGCGGCAGCAAAGGCAGATGACCCGGCAGAGTGGAATAAGGTCATCGAACTCGGAGACACCTGCTCAGCAGAAGGTGAGCAGATCCTCAGCAGAAGCGGACTGGAAGGCTGGAGCTTCGATGTTGAGATCCTGAACGATACCTGTCCGCAGAACGCGCTCCTTACATTCGCAGACGGTGAGTGCACATACAATGCAAGAATTGCAGAATAACTGATCTGCGTTCACCTGATCCCTGATAACCCGCATAACTGAAATGGGGTTGCCACATTTTATCCAAATGCGACAGCCCCATTTATTATTGATTATGCTATTATTAGTGCAAAAGCTCGTGGTTCTGTCTTGGAAACTATTATGGTGAGCATAACACGGGCGGGCCTTTGCCGCGGTAATAAGACCGCGTATACAGATCGGCGTTACCGCCTGTCCAGGACAGGCATACCGCAAATCCGCAAGCAGAAGCGAAGCGCTTGCGAACGGCTGCAAGCTAACGCCACCATCTCCACCATCGTTATGCTCCAGAGAGAAATCTCCGGAGCTCTTTTCCTTTACTTTTTCATCAGTTGAATCGAAGAATATTTATTTCCAGACGTCAAATTCGCTATAATAAGTAAAGAATTGCAGAAGAGGAGTAAGCAGAGATGTTTTCATATGAAAAACTGGAAGCAGCTTTAAAAGAAAAAGGGATCAGCAAAACAATGCTATCTGAGGATCTGGGTCTTTCCTCAAGAACGGTCGCCAAGATCGCAAAGGGCGAAAAGCTTTCCAAAAGGAGCATGCAAAAGATTGCGGATTATCTTGACCTGCCGGCTGATGACTTAGTACGGGAAGTTTCTGACAACATGATCCTTCAAACACTTAGGGATGAAAAAGAAATGAAGCTGTCCGGAGGCCTTTACCATGAGCTTCAGGTCAGGATGACTTACAATTCGAATCACATAGAGGGCAGCAAGCTTTCAGAAGAACAAACACGAATGATCTTTGAGACCAATACCATCGATATAGGTGATGGTATCCCTGTAGATGATATTCTTGAAACGGTGCATCATTTCCGAGCCATTGATTATGTGATCGACAATGCTGAAGTCATGCTTTCAGAAGATGTTATCAAGCAGCTGCATTTTATCCTGAAACATGATACAAAAGACTCGACTCTTTCATGGTTTGCAGTCGGTGATTATAAAAAGCGCGCAAATGTTGTCGGCGGCAGGGAAACATCAAAGCCGTCCGAAGTGCATAAGAACATGAAAGCTTTGATAGATGAATATAACGAAAAGAAGTGTGTCACAATAGAAGATATCATCGCATTCCATGCAGAGTTCGAATATATCCATCCGTTCCAGGATGGAAACGGCAGAGTCGGACGGCTTGTGGCTCTGAAGGAATGTCTTCGCCATAATGTGATACCGTTTATTATCGAAGATTCTAAAAAAGCATATTACTACAGAGGCCTTGCCGAATGGCGTAATGAAAAGGGCTGGCTCATTGATACTTGTCTGGACGGGCAAGATACATTCGGGAGGCTGCTGGCCATGCTGGAGATCGATACTTAGAATCGACCTGGGCGGATGGAATGCTTGCGGTATTTTGTACCTATGGTCTTGGACTCATACCGCAAGCGGTTCAGAGAATAAGCTATGGTTATGTCTATAGGGATGTAGCCATAGTTTTTTAATGCAATATTTAACACCTGGTGTTTTAGCTTCATTTAAGGAATGCGGGATACAATCCAGTCATAATCAGGTAAAGACTATACAGAGTGCAGTCCTTAAAGGATGGTGGATACTGTGAAACTGAAACACAAACTAATACTTGACGGAATACTCCTGGTGCTGCTTTTAGTGCTGACGAACTATGATCTGACTGGCGGGCTGATACATGAACTCCTGGGAATGGTGATGCTGGCAGGCTTTCTTGTTCATGCTTACATAAACAGAAGATACTATGGAAAGATGATCAAAGTAATCAGAAGTGGCAGTGGAAATTTCAAGAACAAGTCAGCTTTTACGATTAATATGATCCTTCTTATAGTTTCTGCACTGATGCTGGTAAGTTCGTTTGCGATATCACAGGAGTTGTTCCCTGGATTAGCTGGAGTGTTTAAAAGTGATCTGTGGGTACCGATACATATCGCATGCGCTGTAGTGCTTCTTATATGCGTATTTATCCATGTATGCCTGCACGCAAAAATGATAAGTGCGTTCATCGGGCAGTATACTGACAGCTCTGCTCTGCAGAGAATGAAAAGCGTAGGGATGAGAGTAATGGCATTTTTGTTTGCACTTCTGGTAGTAAAGAGCAGCTTCAACAACATGGCTGACGCAGCAAGTCTTCTGCCTTCTGCAAACAGGAATCAAAGCGAATTTGATCCGGGCAGCAGTAAGCAGAACAATGAGCTGATCATAGAAAACAATGATACAAGTGATCAGGATGGTTACGTGATAGAGATAGAGCCAGAGCCGGAACCTGAAGAAACAATATCTCTTGAAGACTACCTTGGTTCGCTGTTCTGCAGCGGTTGCGGCAGACACTGCAGTCTGCTGACACCAAGATGCGGCAAGGGAGAGAATCAGGCGTCACAGGCAGCTGAAGAATACTATGAAACATATAGCGGACAATCCGTTTGATCCGCATAAAAAGAAAGGAGAGCCAGGTAATGGAAGAAAACAAGGAATCTATGGAACAGACAGCGCCAGAAGAAAACACAGAGCAGAGCAGTATTGCTGAATCTGAAAAACTAACCGTAGAACCTAATAATATGCCTGAAAAACTGAAGAAAGAGAATATAGCTTCATGGGGTGAAAAAAGCGTAACAAGAAAGTTTATGGTAATAGCATTGGCAGCAGCTGTCCTACTGAACGCCGCTATGACTTCAGGAATAACCGGAGCGTTATTAAAGAAACAGGCTGCGGAAATATCCGGCTTGAGCGGAAAAGGGCATGCAAGAAGTGAAATGCGTTTTGACAAAAACCGGAAAGGCCAGGGTAAAAAGACACCATCCGAAAACAATCAGAATACTGAACAGACTCAGGAGCAGGCATCAAATGTATCTATAGGAATTGTCATCAAAGAAGACTCAGGGGTCATAGTTTCT
>JBGUVT010000081.1:0-15073 GCA_045220485.1 Anaerovoracaceae bacterium
TCGGTTAATAAAGTGTCGCGACTTCATTATACCTAAAGGTACAAGCTCTGGCTCATTTTCAATTTACACCATTATATGGACATAACCCTTATCTCTTTCTATGCATAATTATTAGACGGTTAATAACCTTAATTCAGCATTTATCGTAAAGTCTTTTGGTTAACAAATAGGCAGATTTAATATATCCACATTAATTCACAGTCCATCATAGCTGAAAAGGTCATTTTTGAGATTGATTTTTCTACATAATCGTCACTATTTGGGCGATTTTTCAGAAAAAAATATTGAACTCCTTTTTTAGCCTAAAATCTGGCTAAATCTTATGCATTATTGTGGTTATTTATTTTTTTGGAGCCACACGGCATTTTTTCTCCTTACTATAAGCTATAAGGCAGTGAGGATGAGTTTACGATTACTTAGTGTATACGGGTTATTTTAAACAGATAAGGAAGGATATACGACGATCTACAGGAAGGATATACTACGATCTACAGGAAAGATATACGACGATCTACAGGAAAGATATACTACGATCTACAGGAAGGATATACGACGATCTAAAGGAAGGATATACGGCAATTTAAAGTCAACGTTTATAGTCTTTTGACTATTGTATTGTTAACCTGATGCTTCATGTTTTTTTATAAAAATATTTAGTTTTTAAATCCGTTATACTATAATTACTCCGTAGGGATCGACGGATCCTAATACCTTATTATCACTCTAAAGTAATTTAGGAGGATTGTAATGAAGAAATTTCTTGTTTTACTCCTCGCAGCTCTGATGGTATTCTCATTTGCAGCTTGCGGGGGCGGCGGTGGCGGCGGCGAAGAAGCTGCAGATGATGGCGCAATGAAGCTACCTATGGTTACTGACTATGGTGACATCACTGACCAGTCCTTCAACCAGACCACTTATGAAGCATGCAAGGCTTTCTGTGAAGAAAATGGCATCGACTTCACATATAAGAAACCTGCATCCGATTCAACAGCTGACCGTGTTTCTTCAATCGAAGAAGCTATTGAGGAAGGCTATGGCGTAATCGTAATGCCTGGTTACGCATTTGCGGACGCTATCTATGAGGTAGCTCCACTCTATCCGGACACAAAGTTCGTAGCACTCGACGTAAGTGAAGGCGACCTCACTGCATACGGCGAGAGAGAATTCGACGGACCTAACGTATTCAGCGCTGTTTACCAGGAAGAGCTCGCAGGCTACATGGCTGGTTATGCAGCAGTTAAGCTGGGATACACAAAGCTCGGATTCCTCGGCGGAATGGCAGTTCCTGCAGTTCAGAGATATGGCCATGGATTCGTTCAGGGCGCTGATGCTGCAGCAGGAGAGGCTGGCGTTGACGGCGTAGAGATCAAGTACGTATACGGCGGACAGTTCTTCGGCGATGCTGATATCACAGCTGCTATGGACACATGGTACAGCCAGGGCACAGAGTGCGTATTCGCATGCGGCGGCGGAATCTACACATCCGCAGCTGAGGCTGCTGCTAAGGTTGGCGGCAAGGTCATCGGCGTTGACGTAGACCAGGCCGGAATCATCGACGGAGCATATGGCGAAGGCATGACAGTTACATCTGCTATGAAGGGTCTCGGAGCAACAGTTAACACTCTGCTCGGAGCTATCAAGGATGGCAACTGGGATGAGTATGCAGGACAGATCAAGAACCTCGGTCTCGTTTCTGAGACACCTGCTGACAACTACGTACAGCTTCCGGAATCCACACAGTGGGCTGACGGATTCCAGCAGGCTGACTACGAGCAGCTCGTTAAGGAGCTCTTCAGCGGCGAGAGAACAGTTTCTGCTGACACAGAAAAGATCCCTGCAGTTTCGAACATCAAGGTTGATGATCAGGGAGCTATCAAGGGCTAATGTAAGGCTCTGATACAAGTCAAAAAATAAAAGGCGGTTCCGAACGGAACCGTCTTTTTTCTGTACTCTTTTATAACGAAAGATAGTATAATTATTATGTATATTGTCACTTAGGTAGAAAGACGGAGGAAACGGGATTATGGATGCACCTTATGCCATAGAAATGGTGAACATCACCAAACGGTTCCCCGGCATCATAGCGAATGATAACATTACGCTGCAGCTGAAGAGAGGCGAGATACACGCCTTGCTTGGCGAAAACGGTGCCGGTAAATCGACCCTCATGTCTGTCCTATTCGGTCTGTATCAGGCTGAAGAAGGCGTTATCAAAAAGGACGGGAAAGAGGTAAAAATCAACAATCCTAACGATGCGAACGACCTGGGCATCGGAATGGTACACCAGCACTTTAAACTAGTTCAGTGCTTTACCGTACTCGAGAACATCATCCTCGGAGTTGAGTCTACAAAGAACGGAATACTCCAGATGGATGAGGCCAGAGCAAAGGTAAAGGCACTTTCCGAAAAATACGGACTGCAGGTCGATCCTGACGCCAAGATCGAAGACATTACTGTAGGAATGCAGCAGAGAACTGAGATCCTCAAGATGCTCTTCAGGGACAATGAGATCCTCATCTTCGACGAGCCTACTGCCGTACTTACGCCGCAGGAGATTGAAGAGCTGATGGAGATCATGAAGAACCTCAGAGCTGAGGGAAAATCCATTCTGTTTATCACTCATAAGCTGAATGAGATCAAAGCTGTCGCTGACAGAGTAACGGTTCTCCGCCGTGGTAAGTACATCGGCACTGTAGATGTTGCGACCACTTCGAAAGAAGAGATGAGCCGCATGATGGTAGGCCGTGATGTCAACATGGTAGTCGACAAGACACCTGCAAAACCGAAGGACGTCATACTCAAGGTCGAGAATATGACAGTCGCTTCCAAGATGCACTCCAACAACGCTGTTAAGAACGTAAGCTTCGAAGTCCATGAAGGCGAGATCGTCTGTATAGCGGGTATCGACGGCAACGGCCAGACAGAATTCGTATACGGACTCACCGGAATGGAACCTCTCGTAGACGGCAAGATCACTCTCTGCGGTGAAGACATCACAAAGAGCTCTATCCGTCAGAGAAGTAAGCTTCTGAGCCACATCCCTGAGGACAGACATAAACACGGACTCGTTCTCGACTATCCTCTCGAGTACAATATGATACTCCAGAGATACTACCAGCCTGAGTTCACATCGAAGGCAGGATTCCTCAAGAGAGGTGAGATCCGCGCTTACTCAGAGAAACTCGAGAAGGAATTTGACGTAAGATCCGG
Organism: Anaerovoracaceae bacterium; assembly: GCA_045220485.1. Classification (GTDB taxonomy): domain Bacteria; phylum Bacillota; class Clostridia; order Peptostreptococcales; family Anaerovoracaceae; genus Crickella. Next base: position 3,211 of record JBGUVT010000081.1, read on the forward strand.
CCAGGGTCCTATCACGATCGCAAGAGCGATGTCCGGCGGTAACCAGCAGAAAGCTATTATCGCGCGTGAGGTCGACAAGGATCACAAGCTGCTCGTTGCGGTACAGCCTACAAGAGGTCTCGACGTAGGAGCTATCGAGGGTGTTCACAAACAGCTGATCGCTGAGAGAGATGAAGGCAGAGCGGTTCTGCTTATCTCGCTTGAGCTCGAAGAGGTAATGAACGTACCTGACAGGATCCTCGTAATGTACGAAGGCGAGATCGTCGGAGAACTCGATCCTAAGAAGACTACAGTCGAGGAACTCGGTCTCTACATGGCCGGCGCCAAGAGAAACGTCACCATCGATGCCAATACGGCAGAGATCGAGCCGTCGGAAGTCGTTGATACAGCAGCAAGGAAGGAGGAAGCGTGATGAAAGAGAAGAAAAGCTTACTTAAAAATCCGTCCTTCCAGTCGATACTGACATCGCTGATCTGTATCGTACTCGGTCTGCTCATCGGATTTATCGTACTTCTCATGATCAATCCGGCAGGCGCGGGCGTAGCAATCAAGACGATCCTGCTCAACTTCCTGACACGTGCTTCCGCAGCAGCCCAGATGAAGGCTCTCGGCAACACGCTTGCGAAGACAGCACCGCTCCTGATGTGCGCGCTTTCGATCTGCTTCTGCTACAAGGTCGGACTGTTCAACATCGGAGCTCCGGGCCAATATGAGGCAGGTGCCTGCATCGGACTTTATGCAGCTCTCGCATGGCACTGCAACTGGGTCATCTGCCTGCTGCTCGCTGCAATCGCAGGAGCTGTTGTCGGATCCATTTCCGGAGCACTCAAGGCTTACAGAAACGTAAACGAGGTTATCTCGGGCATCATGCTCAACTGGATCATGCTTTATCTGACCAACATGGTGCTCTCCGGCAAAAAGGTTAAAGACCCTGCCAGCCCGTACACAATCAAGCTGGCATCCGGCAACAAGGGCGCGCTGATCCCTACTGCAGGACTCAACAAGCTCTTTGCAAACAACACAACGGTTACGATAGCGATCCCGCTCGCGATCCTCTTCGCGATACTCATCTGGATGATCCTGTCGAAAACCAAATTCGGCTACGAACTGCGTGCTACCGGTTTCAACAAGGAAGCTGCAAAGTATGCCGGAATGAAAGAAAAACAGAATATCATCATAACGCTGGCTATCGGCGGAGCTCTCGCGGGAATCGGTGCTGCATTCCTCTTCCTTACCGGATATCAGGAATGGTCAACAACTCAGACATCCGTACCGGGCATGGGATTCAACGGAATCGCTGCTACTTTCCTCGGCGGACTCCATCCGATCGGGACGATATTCGCATCGTTCTTCATCCAGTCCATCACAGACGGCGGAGCCCTCATCAACAAGTCGGTATATCCTTCGCAGATCTCTGACCTGATCTCATCGATCATCATCTACCTCTGCGGATTTGTACTGTTCTTCAAGTTTGCCATCAATAACTGGATCGGCAAGAAAGACAAGGGCGGCCCTAACGTAAATGACGTGCCTGTCAAAGATGACGCTGCAAAAGCGGAAGGAGGTGAGAAGTAATGGTACTGTTACTGCAATACACTATCATATTCGCCTCGGTTCTTTGCCTCGTGGCACTCGGAGGATGCTTCTCGGAGCATTCAGGCGTTATCAACCTGGGTCTTGAAGGAATCATGGTAATGGGAGCTCTCGGCGGAGCTGTAACGATGTTCCTGCTTCCTGCCGGCACAGCCAAGATCGTTATCGTACTTGCGACAACGCTCGCTGCGATTCTTGTAGGTATGCTCTTCTCCTGCCTCCTGGCAGTTGCGTGCATCAACTTCAAGGCTGATCAGACACTTATCGGTACTGCTATGAACCTGCTGGCAACAGCTGCTGCAACGGTATTCGTAAGAGCGATGAACACATCGATCAACCCGGATAACGTTTCGACATCGATCCAGTACATCCAGGAGAAGAAAGCATTCCTGAAATACTTCGGAAAGTTTGAGTTCAACTGGTTCATGCTTATGGCAGTCGTACTGCTGGTAGTATCGTACATCCTGCTCTACAAGACCAGATTCGGTCTTAGACTCATGGCCTGCGGCGAGAACCCTCAGGCTGCTGACTCGGTAGGTATCAACGTATACAAGATGCGCTGGGCAGGCGTACTCATCTCGGGCTTCCTCGGCGGACTCGGCGGAATCGTGTACATCACGGCTGGCGTATCCGAGTGGAAATTCGAAATGGGCGTTGCGGGCTTCGGCTTCCTGGCTCTGGCCGTAATGATCTTCGGTCAGTGGAAACCGACCAACATCGCGCTCGCTGCACTGCTCTTCGGACTGTTCAGAGCTCTGTCAAACGTATACACAGGAATCCCGTTCCTAGCTGCGATGAACATCCCGAGCACGGTATACAACATGCTGCCTTACATCATCTCGCTCATCGTTCTTGCATTCACATCCAAGAACTCCAGAGCGCCGAAGGCAGAAGGAATACCTTACGACAAGGGCATGCGTTAAATCATGTTACCGGACAAAAGCGGAAGCTTCGGCTTCCGCTTTTTATTATGCGCCCGCATACTCTATAGATATCCTTGCCCGCATCTAACCCGGATGTCTCCCTCGCGGAATTGATTGCGGGTGTTCGGCGAAAGACTGGAAAGCTTAAGGGCTGTGACGTAAAAGCATGCGGCCTGTATAGCTGCGATGAAACTCCGCAACTCCGCTCAGGAGCACATCCGGCGTGCGGGCTGTAGTAACGAAAGACTATTAGTCCTGATAAAGTGTTTTTACAGCAGAAGCACTAAAAAGTTCGTGCTTACATTTCCATTTCGGCTTATTAAGGACGAACCGGCAGTTTTGGAAATGTCAAATAACGCTTAAAAAATGGCAGTTCTGTATATATACAAACCTGAATGAATAATATCTTGCCGGTAGTGAGGGCAAACTACGCATTGATACAGAGTCAAGCTATGATCAAGCCCTCATTTTCAATTTATATGGGTAGAATCTTTGCAAGGTGTTCGTCCTTATAGAGTGGATAATAAAGGATAGGGACTAAAAAGTTCGTGCCTTGAAGCAAAATAACTCCTTTAATAACGAACATACGAAAATGCATATTATGCAATTAATCATAGACTGCCCGGAGCAGGGTTTAGCAGCGACCTGAACGACCTTCTGGAAGACAAACAATTACTCTGAGAATTGCATGTATTACCGTCTTTTTTATTGTTAATGGATAACAATCTATATTTGTTTCGTAGTATACTTATGTTGTAAAAATATGCTTTATCAGCAGGTATTGGAATAGAGCCTGGTTCAGGCAAAGGAGCTCAGATATGGAAACAAAAGACATTCTTAAGTACGTCGACCATACTCTTCTCGCTCAGACAGCGAAGTGGGACGACATCAAAGCGCTTATCGATGACGGCATCAAGTATGAGACTGCAAGTGTATGCATCCCGCCGGGGTATGTTGCACAGGCAAGAGAGTACATCGGAGCAAGACTTCCGATCTGCACAGTCATCGGATTCCCTAACGGTTACAACACAACAGCTGTCAAGGCATTCGAGACAAGCGATGCTCTCGATAATGGAGCAGACGAGATCGACATGGTCATCAACATCGGCTGGGCCAAGGACGGCAGATGGGACGACATCGAAAACGAGATCCGTACACTCAAGGAGATCTGCGGCGACCACATCCTGAAGGTCATCATCGAGACAAGCATGCTGACCGACGAGGAGAAGGTGAAGCTCTGCGAGATCGTTACATTCGCGGGAGCTGACTTCATCAAGACTTCGACCGGTTTCGGCGGAGGCGGAGCTACATTCGAGGATGTTGAGCTCATGGTGAAGAATGTCGGCGAAGGCGTAAAGGTTAAGGCTTCGGGCGGAATCAGCGGACTTGATGACGCAGCTAAGTTCCTCGAGATCGGTGCAAAGAGACTTGGTACTTCAAGAGTCGTAAAAGCAGCTAAGGCGGCAGAGAAATAATTATTGCAACACCGAAAAACAGCCCGGGATTAGCCCGGTGAGCGGCCAGAATATAATAAAATTATATAAATCGTAATATTGTTGCTAAAAAATAGAGAAAAGAGGTACTGAAATGGTAGATTACACAGAAGGCGGCGGCTATCAGTATCACGTAGGACTTAGACCGGGAGACGTCGGTGAGTACGTCATTCTGCCGGGAGATCCTCACAGAGTGCCGAAGATTGCGGCATATTTCGACAATGCGGAGAAGGTCGCAGACAGCCGTGAGTATGTTACATATACAGGCTATCTTGACGGAGTAAAAGTAAGCTGCACAAGTACTGGCGTAGGAGGTCCGTCGGCTTCCATAGCACTCGAAGAGATCGCTAATGTAGGCGGCAAAACCTTCATCAGAGTCGGTACATGCGGTGGAATGGACATAAATGTAAAGGGCGGCGATGTAGTGGTAGCTACAGGCGCGGTACGTATGGAAGGTACTTCCAAGGAGTACTGCCCGATAGAATATCCGGCTGTTTCTGACGTAACAGTATCGGCTTCGCTGGTTCAGGCTGCAAAGAAGCTCGGAGCTGATTATCATGCAGGTGTAGTTCAGTGCAAGGACGCTTTCTATGGACAGCACATGCCTGAGGCCCTGCCAAACAGCCACGAGCTCCTCGAAAAGTGGGACGCATGGCTGCGCATGGGATGCATGGCATCCGAGATGGAATCCGCAGCCCTCTTCATCGTAGGCGCATACCGCAGAGTAAGAGTAGGCTCGGTATTCCTGGTAGTAGCAAATCAGGAGAGAGAGAAGGCAGGTCTGCCGAATCCTCAGGAGCACGACACAGATCTGGCTATCCGCTGTGCTATCGAGGCGATCCGCATCATGATAGCCGAGGATAAGGAAAAGGAAGGTAAATAATATGGGCAAGAGAGTATTCTGGATTGTGCTCGACAGCGCAGGAATAGGTGGAGCTCCTGACGCAGCTGATTTCGGCGATTTCGGAGCTGACACATTCGGCACCTGCTATAAAAGCGGTGAACTCGATGTGCCAAATATGGCTAAAATGGGCCTTTACAATATAGAGGGCACTTCATTCTATGATCCAAAGGAAGAGATAGACGGATGCTTCTGCCGCATGCACGAGAAATCACGCGGCAAGGACACAACAGTAGGCCACTGGGAGATGGCGGGCATGGTATCGCCGAAGCCGCTCCCTACATATTATGAGGGATTCCCTCAGGAGATCCTCGACAAACTGTCCGAAGCAACCGGCAGGGGAATAGTCTGCAACAAGACTTACTCCGGCACCGATGTTATAAGGGACTATGGTAAGCATCACGTTGAGACGGGCGATCTCATCGTTTATACGAGCGCTGACAGCGTTATGCAGATCGCAGCGCATGAGGATATAGTGCCTATTGAGGAGCTTTACGATATCTGCCACAAGGCAAGAGAGATCATGCAGGGCGAGCACGGCGTAGGCCGTATCATCGCCAGACCGTTCGAGGGTGAATGGCCTTTCCAGAGGACTGTAAGACGCCACGACTACAGCCTGCAGCCGCCACGCGAAACTGTGCTGGATGCCTTGAAAAAAGAGGGATTCCAGACAATCGGCGTTGGAAAGATCTACGATATCTTCGCAGGCAAGAGCGTCATGTTCAGCTACTCCAACAAGGGTAACGAGGCTAACATGGTAAGGACGATAGACCTCGCAGACGCAGACTTTGAAGGACTGTGCTATGTCAATCTGGTAGACACAGATATGATCTACGGACACAGAAGAGACATCGCCGGCTACACCAAGGCTCTCAACACTGCGGACAGGCAGTTCGGCGAGCTGATGGCAAAGATGGGTCCTGATGATATCCTGATGGTAACGGCTGACCACGGCTGTGACCCTGGATACAAGGGAACCGACCACACCAGAGAGGATATTCCATGCCTCGTATGGGGTCCATCGCTGAAGAAGGGTGTCGATCTCGGTACACGCGACACATTTGCCGACATGGCAGCTACTATCGCCGAGTACTTCGGAATCGAATACCGCGGCGACGGAACATCGTTCCTGGCTGAAATAAAAGAATAAAAGGAAGGTATCACTAAAAAGAATGGCAGACACTATTGCTGCGATTTCAACAGCGCCCGGTGAGGGAGGAATAGGAATAGTAAGGGTCAGCGGACCGGAAAGCAGGAGCCTCATGAAGAGGCTCATGTTTTCATGTCCGGAAGATATAAAGCCGCGTTACGCATATTTCGGTAAAGTAGTGAGAGACAGTTCTGATCCGGATGCGGCTGTGATCGATGAGGCCATCTTCTTATACATGAAGGCACCGGCCTCGTATACGGGCGAGGACATGCTCGAGATACAGGGTCACGGCAGCAATGTTTCGCTGAGGGCAATACTCTCGGCGATCCTCAGCTCCGGTCTTCCGAATGTAAGGATGGCTGACCCGGGAGAGTTCACCAAACTCGCTTTTCTCAACGGAAAGATGGATCTCTCACAGGCTGAAGCCGTCATTGATATCATAAAGGCAAAAACGGATCTGTCCCTTGAAATTGCTGAGGGACAGCGAGCCGGCAGACTCAGCGACAGCATTAAGAGCATACGCGCCGTGCTGGTCGATGTGCTTGCGCAGATGGCTGTGGATATAGACTATCCGGACGAGGATTACGAGACAGACGCTTATGACGAGCTCGTCGAACAGCTAAGCGGTGTGCGCTCGGATGTGAAAGAGCTCCTGAATACCGTAACTATCGGAAGGATAGCCCGCGAAGGTGTCAGGGCTGTAATCGCAGGCAAGCCGAATGCCGGCAAGAGCTCGCTGATGAACGCGATCCTTGGAGAGGGACGCGTTATTGTAACGGATATTCCGGGAACCACGCGCGATACTGTCGAAGAAAGCGCATCGCTTGGCGGCGTGCCTATAGTACTTGTCGATACTGCCGGACTTCGCGAATCTGATGACAAGGTGGAGCAGATCGGCATTGAGAGGACGGCTCAGGCGATTGCGGGAGCTGATCTGGTGATACTCGTGCTCGACGGCAGCCGTGAGCTTGATGAAGAGGACGAAAAAGCCCTGTCTCTTGTTGAGAAAACTGATGCGGGTCACGTGCTGGTGGTCATCAACAAGGAAGATCTCGGCAGATCCGTTTCTGAGGATCTGGTTCGAGGCAGACTGCCGGGAGTCAGGATTATCAGCACATCGCTTGTAGGCAAAGGTGCTCTTGAGGCGGCAAAAAAAGTCTCCGATGCTGTCGGAGAGATGTTCGACCTCGGCAGCATCAATGTCAGGGAGGCCAATATAGTAACGAACGAGAGGCATGTGCATCTTTTAAGGAAAGCAGCTGAAGATCTTGAGGAATCAATAAGCATGCTACAGAACGGTGAACCCGTTGAAGTTGCTGAGCTTTCGGCGCATTACGCTTACCAGTCACTTGGAAATATCATCGGCGAGGAAGTCGGCGACGAGATACTCGACACCGTCTTCAGCAAATTCTGCCTGGGCAAATAAAAAAGAGCTGAACAGCTCTTATATAGACAATTCATGGATCAGCTCATGAGGCAAAAGCGTCCTGACCGGACATTTTTCAAATGGAAATCAGAACATGAAAGAAGCAGCTGCTAAAAAATACGAAATAATCGTAATAGGAGCAGGTCACGCGGGTTGCGAGGCCGGGCTTGTTTGCGCGCGCCTTGGTATGGAGACCGCGATGTTCTGCACTGATATAGACTCCGTTGCTATGATGCCATGCAACCCGTCCATAGGAGGAACGGGAAAAGGTCACCTCGTACGCGAGGTCGATGCGCTTGGCGGAGAGATGGGTCTCAATATAGACAAGACCTTCATACAGTCCAAGATGCTCAACACTTCCAAGGGGCCTGCCGTGCATTCTCTCAGAGCCCAGGCAGACAAGGAAAAGTACCATCAGGAGATGCTTAAGACCATTCGCGGGCAGGAGCATCTGGTTCTTATTGAGGACGAAGTTACAGAATTGCTGCTCTCAGAACGCAGTGTCTGCAAGGACTCCGGCAAAGCTGTGGAAAACTTTGTCAGGGGAATCAGGACTGCTTCGGGTAAGGAATATGAGTGTGATGCAGTGATATTCTGCACCGGAACATTCCTCGCGGGAAAGATCTTCATAGGTGATGATGTCCGTATATCCGGCCCGTCGGGGCTCAGACCTGCGACAAAGCTCGGCGATAATTTAAGGGATCTTGGGTTCCCGATCAGAAGGTTCAAAACGGGTACCCCGGCCAGGATGCACAAGGATACTCTCGACTACGATGCGATGACTGAGCAGAAGGGCGATGAGAAGATCGTTCCGTTCAGCTTCCTGAATGAAGACAAGACCTATGATATAGACCAGATCAGCTGCTGGCTTTCGTATACCAACGAAACTACGCATAAGATCATTCTGGATAATATAGAGAAATCGGCTATGTACTCCGGCAATATCGTTGGAGTCGGTCCGAGATACTGTCCGTCTATCGAGGACAAAGTATCGCGATTTAAAGACAGGCAGAGACATCAGCTTTTCGTAGAGCCTGAAGGCCTCGACACAGATCTGATGTACATACAGGGCATGAGCTCCAGCCTTCCTGAGGATGTGCAGCATGCATTCTACGCTACTATTCCGGGGCTTGAACATGCTGAAATTCTAAGCCCTGCTTACGCAATCGAGTATGACTGCGTAGATCCTCTTTCGTTAAAGCCGAGCCTGGAAAGCAAGCTGGTTGAAGGCATGTTCTGTGCCGGTCAGTTCAATGGAAGCTCGGGCTATGAAGAGGCAGCGGCGCAGGGGCTGCTGGCAGGCATAAATGCAGTCAGCAAGCTCAGGGGAAAAGAACCACTCGTGCTCAGGCGCGACCAGGCATACATAGGTGTCCTTATCGACGATCTCGTCACAAAGGGGACCAACGAGCCTTACCGTATAATGACTTCGAGAGCCGAGTACAGGCTTCTGCTCAGGCAGGATAATGCAGACAGAAGACTTACGGAGACTGGCTATAAGTACGGAACGGTCACAGAAGAGAGATACAGAAGATATCTCGAGAAGAAGGAAAAAGTCGATGCTGAGGTCGCCAGGCTCAGGACAAAGAGAGTCGATATAGACACTTTCAGGAATTTCCTTTACGAGCACGAGATCCGCAGAGCTGAAGCTGCGTGCGCAGACGATCCGGTTAAGCTCGAACAGCTTGACAGGAAGAAAAAAGAGCTCGAAGAAACTGCAAATCAGTGCTTTGCAGATATCTTAAAGAGGCCTGCCATTTATTACAGTGACCTCGAGGAAATAGATGATGAGACCAGGCCTGCACTTACGGAAAGTGAGAAGACCGAAGTTGAAGTCATCCTTAAATATGACGGATACATACAGAAGCAGATCAATGAGGTCGAAAAGCTGAGAAGCCTTGAAGACAAGAAGCTGAGCGAAAACCTTGACTATAATTCGATCGGCGGTCTGAGGCTCGAGGCCAGACAGAAGCTTTCGGATATCCGTCCTATTACAGTCGGCCAGGCAAGCCGCATTTCAGGCGTCTCCCCTGCTGACATAAACGTATTGCTCGTATATCTCGAAAAAGAGATGCGCTCAAAGAATTAAGCTTTAAAAGTCAGGCAAGATGAATACTAAATTTGATCCGGCAATAACAGAACAGTTACAGGTGAAACTTAGCAAGCAGAAGGCGTCCACCCTTCTCGCCTACCTTGATCTTGTGCTGGTCAGAAATGAGCATATAAATCTCACTGCTGTAAGAGACCATAATGAGGCCTTCGTAAAGCACGTACTTGATTCTCTTGCGATAGTTGACCTGCCTGAGTATAAAGAAGCGCAAACAATCATAGATGTTGGTACAGGTGCAGGATTTCCCGGTGCATTACTTGCAATTGTAAGCCCGGAAAAGGAATTTACCCTTCTCGACTCTACTCTCAAACGACTCAGAGTTATTGACGAGTTCGCCCAGACACTGAATATAAATAATCTGAAAACAGTTCATGCCCGTGCGGAAGAGATATCCAGAAAGCCGGAATATAACGAAACTTTTGATATCTGCGTTTCCAGAGCGGTCGCAAATCTTGAAAAGCTTTCTGGCTGGTGCCTCCCTTTCGTCAGGAAAGGCGGCAGCTTCATTGCATATAAAGGCGAGAATTATGAAGAAGAACTTCAGCAGGCTGCTAAAGTGCTGAAAAAGAATAAGGCCCGCCTCTCTTATGTAGAATCCTATAAAGACATGCCGGAAGAGATCTCCGGACATGTCCTCCTCATAATTTCAAAATAATAAAAATGTTTCATGTGAAACATCCCAAAATTTTTACAATGTGAACAAACAGGATTCGAGATTTGACGCAAGTGCGCTCGCTTAAAGATTCCGGAATGTTTCATGTGAAACCTTCCGGACCTCTATATATTGTGGTTAGAACGCCCATACGACACAATTTGCATCTTGCACTTATTAAAGGCCACTAAAATCAACAAATCTTCACATTTTCAGCACTTATTAAAGTAGAAAACCTTCACCGACTTGTCGTATAATACACGGAAGTGTTTAATCGGGAACTATGTCCCGCAGGAGGTAAGTTAATGGGCAAGGCTATTGCTATTTTTAATCAAAAGGGCGGTGTCGGTAAAACGACCACCAACATCAATCTGGCAGCGTGTCTCGCACGCAGAGGAAAGAAGGTCCTTATGGTAGACATCGATCCGCAGGGCAACACGACCAGCGGTATCGGTATCCGAAAGAGGACTCTGAAGTCTACTCTCTACGACGCGCTTATAGATACCGAGTTTGACGTTAAGAAAGCCGTTCTGCCAACAAATACGGAGAACCTCTTCATCATCCCTGCAAGTGTTGATCTTGCAGGAGCAGAAGTAGAACTGGCTCTGCTTGAAGGCCGCGAACGCAGGCTCAAGAGAGTCATTGACGCAGTAAGAGAAGACTATGACTACATTCTGGTCGATTGCCCTCCTTCACTGGGTATTCTGACCATCAACTCGCTCACAGCCGTCAACAGCGTTCTCATCCCTATCCAGTGCGAATTCTACGCGCTTGAGGGAGTCAGCCAGCTCATAAGCACAATCGAAAAAGTAAAGGAAAGACTGAATCCGGGTCTTTATATAGATGGAGTCATACTGAGCATGTTCGACGGAAGAACGAATCTGTCCCAGGCAGTTGTTGCGGATGTCCGCAACTTCTTCGGACCTGCAATGTACCACACGATAATCCCTCGCAACGTAAGACTTGCAGAAGCCCCGAGCTTTGGAAAACCGATCATAGATTATGACCCGAAAGCGCAGGGCGCTAAGGCATACCAGGAATTCACCAAGGAATTTCTGGCCAGAGAAAGAGCAAGAAAGAGAGCGAAGTAACAATGGCCAAGAAAGCAGGACTCGGGAGGGGACTGGACGCGCTCTTTGCTGACGCGGCTCCGGTAGATGAAATAAGGAGACCCGCTTCCTACGGGGAAGAACCTTCAAAAGAGGCAGATGCAGAAAGCGAAGACAGGGTCCTTTATGTCGATATAAACGACATCAGACCTAACAGTGCACAGCCTCGTAAGAATTTTGACGAGGTAAAGCTCAGCGAGCTGGCAAGTTCCATAAAAACAAACGGCGTCATACAGCCTCTCATTGTAAGAGAGAGCACCAACGGTTACGAACTGGTAGCCGGTGAAAGAAGATGGCGCGCAGCAAGGATGTCGGGACTCAGAACTGTTCCGTGCATCGTGAGAAACTTCGATGACAAGCAGAATGCAATCGTCGCCATTATCGAAAACATGCAGAGAGAGGACCTCGATCCTATTGAAGAGGCTCTCGGACTCAAGTCGATGACTGAAAAATACGGTTTCACGCAGGAGCAGGTATCCGCCTCACTCGGAAGAAGCCGCACATAT
>JBGUVT010000082.1:0-2504 GCA_045220485.1 Anaerovoracaceae bacterium
CACTGTTCTTATCAGCAAAGGGGTTCCCCGCCCGGTTGCCAGCGCCACCCTGGGCCATGATGACCCAGCTTCGCTGGATTACTATACGTTTGCAGACATCACGCACCTCCGCGAATGTGCCCTGAGTATTGCCAGGTTTCCTGTCAGGAAGGGGGTGTTTGACATATGAGCCCTTTCCGTTCAGGGTTTGCTGACGAATTGGAAAAATTCGTTAAGTACCGCAAAGCATCCGGATCCTGGAATGAATATGCCAGCCGGCAGAATCTGGAATACTTTGACCATTATTGCGCCGACAACTTTGATTGCTCATCCATGCCCATACAGGCAATGATTGACGGATGGTGTGTAAAAAGGGACAGTGAAACAAGCGGCTCCTGCTACACGAGAACCCTACCGGCAAGACAATTCATTGAATACCTGAAGTGCCGGGGGCTGATTAATATAAAAGTGCCGGCTGCGCCTAAACTCAACAGAAGAAAGTATATCCCCCATCCGTTCTCTGATGAAGAACTCGACCGGTTTTTTGAGGCATGTGACAGCATTATCCCCTATAAAAACCGGCCTGCTTCGGTGTTAAGAAAGATACAATGCCCCGCTTTTTTCAGGCTGCTTTACAGCAGTGGCATACGGACAACAGAAGCACGCTTCTTAAAAAGAACAGATGTTGATCTCTCCCATGGAGTCCTGGACATACAAAAATCAAAGGGTTATGACCAGCATTATGTAGCCCTGCATGAGACGATGACGGAGCTTCTGGTAAGTTATGATGATGCTGCGGACAGACTCCAGCCAGACCGAACATGGTTTTTCCAGTCCCTGAAGGGTGGCTGCTATGGCAGGGATTGGGTCAATGATAACTTCAAGAAGCTCTGGCGCACGGCTAACGGTAATCCCAAAGGGATCATTCCATATGACCTTCGACATCATTACGCGATCGAGAACATCAGCTCATGGGAGGATGACAGCTTTACTTTCAGTGAAAAGCTGCATTACCTGTCAAAATCCATGGGGCACCGCTGGATTCAGTCAACGCTGTACTACTATTCCATAGTCCCCCGGCTTGCTGATAAGCTGCGCGAAAAAACAGAATCGGGGTTCAATGATATCGTACCGGAGGTGTGGGATGAAGAAGACTGACGATGCCCCGGTAATAGCAAGGAGGATCTCCGAGTTTCTGTATGAGTATGCGCCGCAGTTCCTTACTAACAGCGATCATACCTTAAAGGGGTATGGCGATGCGCTGACGTTATATTTCCAGTTCCTGGAAGAGTCAGGGGTTACCCCATCCAATCTGGACCGCCATCACCTTGAGAAGGATTGGATCGAAAAATGGATCCTTTGGCTGAAGGAAAGCCGTAAGAATTCTCCCGAAACATGCAATAATCGTCTTGCTTCTTTACGGCGATTTCTTGAATATCTTGCCAGCAAAGACATCAAGATGGAGTATTTGTACCAAGAAGCCAAACGCATCAAACGCCAAAAGTGTCCGAAGCGCAAAGTGTCCGGTCTTTCCCGGGAAGCAGTTACTGCTATGCTGGAAGCTCCTGATACAACTACATCAATCGGTCGCAGGGATCTGGTGTTTCTAACGCTTCTTTATGCCACAGCCGCCCGGATGGATGAAGTGTTATCCATAAAACTCGGGCATGTAAACCTTGATGCCAATAAACCATACATCAACCTCTATGGTAAAGGGGACAAACTTCGTACTTCCTACCTGCTTCCGAGGGCAGTGGCGTTGCTCAGGAAATACATGAAGGAAATCCATGGGCCATCCCCTGATCCAGACCGCCTCCTGTTTTATAGTCGCGTCGGTGGGAACTATAAAAAACTGACGGAAGCTGCTATGGACAAGCGAATCAAAATATATGCCAAAATCGCCCATGTTAAATGTAGTGATGTCCCGATTAAAAGCCATGCGCATCTTTTTCGCCATGCAAAAGCCTCACATTGGATAGAGGACGGCCTTAGCATTGTTGAAGTACAGTTCCTGCTTGGCCATGAGCAGATAGAAACAACCATGAAATATCTGGACATAACAACAGCAGAGAAGGTTAAAGCACTTGCGACCCTTGAAAATGAAAAGGAGAAGAAGGTCGAGAAGAAATGGAAAAACTCCAACGCTTCTTCCCTCACCGGGTTCTGCGGCTTAAACCGGAAATGATGCCTCAAAATAAAATCACAACTTTCTGCTGGCTGAATACTTATAAGGAGTGGAATGTTAGCAGAAAGTTTGGATTTTATTTAAGTTTGGATTTCTCAGCAAATCCTAAATTTGGGATTTGTTGCGGCATACAAAAGCCATGCATCTCACAGAAGCAGATGTAAATCCGATTTTTATAAGAGACTTTCTCGGTCACACTGATCTGAAAGTAACTGAGATTTACTCAAAAACCAGTATCAAAATGAAGAAGGCTGCTCTTGACAAGATGAAATCCGGAAGAGAAATCATCCCAGAAAAGCCCTTAAAAGACTGGACCGAAGATAAATCTCTTCTGGAGTGG
>JBGUVT010000083.1:0-7876 GCA_045220485.1 Anaerovoracaceae bacterium
TGAGAATTAACTGGTAAAAAAAACGTCTGCTTTCAAAAATCTCTGAAAACAAACGTTTTTTAACATTCACTGTTCAGCTAATAAAATACTCTCAACTTATGAGCGCATCCTTTGTTACTGTTCGTTACTGTTCACACCCGGGCCGGATTATAGGACAGGTATATACGTATGATAGTGCCAAAGGAATCGTAGCAATGAGTCCTACTGGACATTTTTTCGGTTTTGAAGAAAAGTGTCCAGTAGCACCATAAGGCAGCAAAACTCCCAGGACGTTAAAAACGGCAGTTAAGCCGTCATCTTCTATGATTTTTTCAAAAGTTACCGCTTTAACTTGTGATTAACGCATGGTTGTGCGGCGATACCCGGCAGCGTATCCAGGATCTCATTAAAAACAGAAAGATCACTCAGGCCGATCTTGCCGAAAAGGTCGGTCTCTCGAACAGTGCCCTTAGCCGTTATCTTCAGGGCAACACGAAGAATCTGGGTGATGGTTTTATCATTCGGATCGCCAAGTATTTTGATGTTTCGACAGATTTCCTACTTGGGGAAACGGATATTCCGGACCGGAAGAATTATAATATTGAGGAGCTTGGTCTCTCGGCAGAAGCCGCAAAGCTTCTGTATACCGGAAAGGTCAATGCCTCCATGTTGAACCAGTTGATAGAGCATCCCCGCTTTCCGCAGCTGCTTCTTCTTTTGGCACGATATCGGGATGAAGCCATGATCGCCGGGGTCAATGCAATGAACCAGGTCCTCACTTTCTCAAGGTCTCTGCTTCTCGGACAGGCAAAGCTCCATCCGGAGGATGCAGAAGCTGCCGGAAAAGCCGCTCAGGATATGCAACTGCTCAGCACCCCTCCTGTTACGGCAGATACGAACACGATCCAGAATGTCTTTATGCAGATCGTGCGCGACATAAAGAAAAATACAGAGTCGACCGCAGAGGCACAGCAGGCGGCAACTGCCGAAGTATTAAAGCATCTGCGAGAGAATTTGAGCAAGGATGACCAGGCTGTTGATCTCAGCCAAATGTCTGCAGAGGACCTGACAGCGGCTGTCATGAAGACCATTTCGGAAGCCGGCATACCTGAAGAAAAACTCACATCTCTCGGCATCAGCTTCCATGATCTGCTCAACAGTCTGAAGGATCCGGGTCATGGCAAATGAAGAGCTCTGCATTCTGGCGCAGAAAGGAAATACCGATGCAGAGAATGAGCTCATCCTTAATCTGCTTCCTTCACTTAAAGCGCTGGCAGCCCGATTTGAAGCGCAGTACTCCGGTCTGCAGATTGAAAAAGATGATCTCCTTCAGGAAGGAACCATCGGTTTTCTAAGGGCAGTTCATTCTTTCCGCCCGGAAAAAGGCAATCTATTCCAAACCTACGCATCGCGGGTTTCCGAAAACGCCATACTGGACTTTGCCGGCAAAGTCGTGTGCCAAAAGGGACGCTGTCCCCTTTGGAAACCTCTGAAAAGAGATTTTCTCTTTTTTAGCAATACCATCACTTCATAGATTTTTCCAGAATGAGCAGTTCTCGTTTCCTGTCCAGGCCGCCGCCAAAGCCAACGAGACTTCCGTCCGCGCCGATCACCCGGTGGCAGGGGATAATCAAAGAAATCGGATTGTCGCCGACTGCTCCTCCCACGGCCTGCGCGGACATGTGCTTTTTCCCTTTCTGCTCAGCAAGGATTGCTGCGCATCGGTACCGCATCAGCCCGCGGCCGTTCGATCCTTCCGCCGGTGATCTCGAAATTTCAGCAGGATTATCCAAACATTCGCATAGATCTGACAGAAGGCTCTAATGACACTCTGTGCCAATTGCTCAGGCAGGGTGAACTTAATCTTGCAATTGGTGACTTCCCGGAGAACATACCGGATATTTGTCTTCGTGATTTTTATATGGAAAATACCGCACTTTATATATCGCGTGCTCTGTTTAAAAGCATATATTCAGAAAAGACCCTTTATTATGAGGAACAGTTCTCCGCCGGAGATTACTCTGCATTGAAGTCATGTCCTCTGGTATTAGGCGGATTCGAAGATATCGATGGACGTATTGCAATAACAGTATTAAGAAATGCCGGTATCAAGGACCCGATCATACGGGCAGTATCCCATAATGTCGGAATGCTTCTGTCTCTCTGTGCACACAGTATCGGCGCATGTTTCTGTCCGGAAAACCTTGTAAGAACTTTGCTTTCTGACAGCCAGCAGGCTGAACTTCTGACCTTCCATCTTGGAAACGAGGCAAAAAAACTTATCCGCTTCGGTTTTCAATCGCAGTCCTACCAATGGAGTGTTATCGAAGCCTTTATGAATTGTGCGAAGAATAATAGTCCCGGTCTCTTTCCAGAGTAACCGGGACTAATATATTCCTTGTGAAACTGAATTAGAGTTAATTAAATCATCTGGAAATGACTCATAGCTTCCTCAATCGCCGTTATCTTTTCCTCCGGACATCCCGGCTGCCTGCTATTTTCCGATTTGGGTTTGTTATAATTCTCGCGTTCGATAATGTCATGCTTTCGTTTCACCTGGGCGATATTCAGTTTTGTGACATGGAATCCATAGTGTTCCTGCACCCAGTTCTGTATATCCTCGTAGGTCGCCTTGCTCTCCGCCGCCGTCAGATCCATCTCATCCATATCGACCTTCACGCTGATGTGATTCTTCGCCTCGGAAAGTTTGGACAAGAGACATACTGTCTCGACGTGGCACGAGGAAATAAGATTGATACCCATTTCCACTGCCGGTTCGCTAATCGGGCCCCAGGAACATATCCACTGATTTTTGCCGATTTTTCCATTAGAGGAAACATATCGTGAAACTGGAATTTAATCCACAAATAGCTCATCGACCGAGTAAAGCACTGCTTTACCAGCCATAAAGATTTTGTTTCCTTCTCGACGGCAATAAAGTGTCCCGCCACGCTTGGACGCCTGATACGCAACAAGTTCATCCTTCTCCAGAGTCTCTGCCCAATAGGGAATGATGTGGCAGTGCCCAGAACCGCAAACGGGATCTTCCGTAACAGCCAGTTTCGGTGCAAAGCTGCGAGAGACACAGTCTTCCTCTTTGCCGCGAGCAGTGACATGCAACAGAAGTCCATCCATCTGTTTGACCAAATCCAAATCTGGGACAAGCTCCCGCACAGCCTGTTCATTGTCCAAAACACACAAAAGATCCCTTGCCATATAGGCTGCGGTAGGACGAACTCCGATCGCTTCTTCCATCGCATCGGTTACTGTGACCGGCTTTAACTCATAAGCCGGGAATTCCATCTCCAGCAGTTCACATTGTTTTGTAACAATCAGATCACCGGAGAGTGTAGTGAACACCAGCTTTTCTGCTCCTTTTTCGAAGAAACGAAAAAGTACATAGGCAGTGCCAAGTGTGGCGTGGCCGCACAGATCAATCTCACCGCCGGGTGTGAACCATCGTAGATGCCACTTTTCTCCTTCCTTGACGGTGAAAGCCGTTTCAGAGAAGTTGTTTTCTTGGGTGATATTCATCATCAGAGCTTCATCCGGCCACTGCTCTAACACACAGACTGCGGCTTGGTTACCGTGGAATACAGAATCCGTGAATGCGTCAACGACATATTGTTTCATACTACTCCCACTTCCTTATAAAATCTCAATCAATGCAGCCGTTTCCTGCTCTGTTGTTCCCCAGTCGGTCGCAAACCGTATCACGGTACGATCGTCATCATATTTTTCCCAGAATCCATATTCGACCTTTTCTCCCAGTCTCTCCAGATCTTTGTTTTCCATGATGCAAAAGATCTGATTTGTTGGAGATTCAAAATACAGGTGGTATTCCTTCTCTTGCAAAGCCTGACGTATCCTGTCAGCGTTTTTGATGGCAGGTTCTCCGATTTTCATATATAGATCATCCCGAAACAGCTCATCAAACTGGATTCCCAGCAATCTACCTTTTGCCAGAAGCGCTCCATGCTGCTTGATGATCGTAAACAGATGGGGAATCTTTTCCGGCTCCGGAACCACCACCGCTTCGCCAAACAGCGCGCCGCACTTGGTACCGCCGATATAAAAGGCATCGCACAGCCCTGCCAGACACTTAAGCGTCACATCATTGTCCGGGCATGAAAGCGCATAGGCAAGCCTTGCTCCATCCACATACAGGTTAATCCCATACTTATCACACACGTTTCTGAAAGCCTGAAGTTCTGCCTTGGAGTAGAGCGTTCCATATTCCGTAGGATGGGACAGATAAATCATTCCCGGCATTACCATATGTTCGTGGTTCGCATCATTATAGTAATCATCCAGATATTTCTCTACCCCCCCGGCAGATATCTTTCCGTACTGATGCGGGAGTGCAAGCACCTTATGTCCATTCGCCTCGATAGCACCTGCCTCATGGACACTGATATGCCCCGTCTCAGCAGCAATGACGCCCTGATAGGATCTCAGAAGGGCATCGATCATAACGGCATTCGTCTGCGTCCCTCCTACAAGGAACTCCACAGCAGCATTTTCACACCCACAGGCTTTCCTGATCCTGTTTCTGGCAGATTCAGAGATCTCGTCCAGCCCGTATCCTGCTGTTTTTATCATGTTGGTTTCCATCATTCTCCGCAGAATGTCAGGATGAGCTCCTTTTGCATAATCACAGGCAAAGCTGAGTTTTTCATTCATATCCGTCGCAACCTCCTCATTGACTTTTCCTGTGTTAGATTATATAATCACCTCATCCATGAGTAAAGTTTTAATTTATCATGTTTATCATGATTATAATCATATATAAGGAGGAAATATGGAAATCAATCAGTGCGAGGCAGTTCTGAAGGCGGTCGAAACCGGAAGCTTGAGTGCTACCGCTGAAGCCCTGAATTATACCCAATCCGGCATCACCCGCATGATCCGCTCATTGGAAAATGAACTCGGTTATGAAGTATTCTTCCGCAGTAAGCATGGTGTCACCCTCACTGAGAACGGCAAAGCCATGCTCCCGCTGTTCACTGAAATCGTCAGAGCCCATAGCAATGCGAAAGAATTCAGTTCCCGCTTAACAGGGCTCCTTAGAGGTACACTCAATATCGGAACCTATTTCAGTATCTCTGCTCTCTGCCTGCCGCCGATACTAAAAGGGTTTTGCGCCTTATACCCCGGCATCACGATCAACCTTACGGAAGGCGGCAACAGAGAAACCTATGAGTGGTTGAATGATGGCTTGATGGACTTCTGTTTCTGTGCAAAGCCTTCTGATAATATCCCGTGCCATTGGATACCTCTGTTTGAAGACGAGATCGTGGTCTGGCTTCCCAAAGGGCATGAACTGGAGAATCAATCATCCTTTCCAATAAAGAGATTGGAGCAGGAACCATTCATCCATACATCTCCCGATCACGATACGGATCAAGATCGTCTTCTCAGGCAGTTCTCTCTTCATCCGGATACCAGATTTTCTACCCGTGATGGTTTCTCCACATATAAGATGGTCGCAGCCGGTTTAGGGATCAGTTTTAACCAACGCCTGATCTCCCGCGACTGGAAAGATGAAATCATCGAATTGCCGCTTGATCCGCCGCAATATATATCCCTTGGTATTGCTTCGCCTACAGCAAGAGGACTGTCACCCGCTGCGAAGGTTTTCATTGAATATGCAGAAAAAGAGATTACGCTATCTCCTCACGTATAAATCCCGAGTTGTCGAAGCATCACTCGACACACTTTTTCTTATAGGTCAGCTCAACATCATAGCCGAGCTCGTCCATCATTTTCAAAAAGGTCTTATTGACAAGCTGCTCCCGCCCACGAGTAATCCGGTTCACATAGGGAAGGGACACACCGATCTGCCCGGCGAGCTCTTTATGTGGAAAAGCCCTTCACAGTGACGCTGAAGCCTTGGCGGCAGTAAGAGTCATTGTGAAGGGCTTTTCTATGTTGTGCTTACATTTGATAGCTTTGACCGCATACAGATGCCATACTCAAATATACATGTCATCTCTCATCCTTGATCCTGTAATAATCCTCCGCATCTACTTCCAGCTTCACATAGGAATCCGGGTGTCTTCTCTGGTTGCTCAGCTGACATACGACCTCAACGTGTGCATTTTTGTCCAAACCGTTTTTACCTGTAATCTTCCGACGTTTAAATGTATTCTATGGGAAGAGCAATCAGATTTTCTCTGAGATATGTTTTTATATCAATAAGGCAAAGAACGACTCCTGTGCCCCTCTTTTTGTCCGGGATCTTATCAAGGACCTGGTTTGCCGAACCCATACCCGGCTTAGGATTGCCGGTCATCTATATATTCTTGATAAAATCACTCTGCTCGTGCATAAAGAGTCTTACGCCCCGCTCCAATCCTTACCAAAATTCCCTCCTCAACAAGCTTCTTCAATGCTGACTCTACAGAGGAACTTCCCAAGCTAGGGCAGCCAACAAGAACTTCCTGTTTTGAGAACTTGCCTATTCGCTCGCTTACATACGCCTTAACAACATCATATGACGTGCTCTTAGCTCCAGACACATGGGCAATAGATATTCTTGCTTCAAATTCCTTGTAACAAGAAAGGATGATACTGAGCATATATTTGATAAATGGTTTAGGATCGCTAGTTCCTTCATGCCATCCTCTGTCTGCCTTTTGAAGTGCATCATAATATGCTTCTTTTGTATCAGCAATAGCTTTTTCGATACTGATATACTGTCCGACCATATATCCACTGCGATAAAGCAATAGCAAGGTCAGCAATCTACTCATACGGCCATTGCCATCATTAAACGGATGAATACACAAGAAATCCAGCAAGAAACACGGTATAAGAATAAGCTCATCCACCAACTCTTTATCTAATGCTTTTTGATATTCTTCGCATATAGCATTGACTGCAGCCGGAGTCTCATATGGTTCAAGCGGCTTAAACAATACTACTTTTTCACCACTTTCAAGCACCATGTCAATTTCATTAGGTGTCGTTTTAAACTGCCCGCCATTATTTAGATTCGTGTACTTCAACAAATCTCTGTGCAATTGGAGAATATAATTACTGCGGACCGGTATAACATCATAGTTTTCATGAACAAGATTCAGCACATTACGGTAACCAAGGATTTCTTCCTCATCCCTGTTTTTAGGAGTTGTCTTATCTGTCACAAGCTGCTTCAATCTGGCATTAGTAGTAATAATACCTTCAATCCTATTGGATGCCTCTGTACTCTGTATTTTTGCGATTTCTATAAGCCTGTTTAGCTCAACAGGTTTTTGGCGCAAATACAATTCCTGTTTTCCCTTATACTCGTGTATCTTTGAAATATAAGATATTATTTCATTGTCCCAAGTCCTATCTGCAAGATAAGAATAATCTAATTGTCTCATTGGCTAATACTCCTTTCTCCCAAGGAATATTTTTATCGCCCAATTCCATGTCTGTTTTGGTAGATATTTGTTGTTGGGAGAATAATTCTACTCACAATTATATTATTCTTTCTCCCAAATCACAATCTGTTTTGGGATTAATTTATGGTTTCATCGTAAAATCTTTCCGGCCACCGTGCTAATAGTTATAGAGAATAAGATGATATTCATAATCAGCATATCATAAAAAGCCGGAAAACACCCGTAACAGGGCATTTCCCGGCCTTATTCTACGATTACAGGAACATATCGAGAAACTGGAATTCTACATTCGCAACATACTCCATATGCATTCAAGCAACGTCGCCTGGAGACGTTGCTATGAATGTCAATGGTAAAGCTGAATTAATTATGATAAAATTCGTTATACCGAACAAATCTATAAACTGAAATATATCTTGATTTCAGTTTTGATATCGTATCTGCTGTTCTTTGATCATCGGATACCGAATCAATGCTTCTCCGTCTGTTGCCTCTTTGTGCATATC
>JBGUVT010000084.1:0-25018 GCA_045220485.1 Anaerovoracaceae bacterium
TCGGTTAATAAAGTGTCGCGACTTCATTATACCTAAAGGTACAAGCTCTGGCTCATTTTCAATTTACACCATTATATGGACATAACCATGAATTTTTAAATATTTACCTAATTATTTTACAATAACATTAAAATTTTGGGTTATTGTAAAGTAAAAATCATAAATAACGATCATTTATTAAAATGACATTTCAAAAAAGTTACATATATAAAATGAGTTATTGGAATATGTAACTTATATTTAAAAAGTCCTCAAAGGCAAATCAAAAAACCATATTTCTTAAAAAAAATAAATCATAGTTCTGAAAAAATATAAATTCACAAAATCATAGTTTTAAAAATTTAGAAAAAAGGGTTTTGCGATATGGAAGATAAGAAATACGCGGTAGTCATCGGGGCAGCCAATATCGACATCGGAGGAACCCCTTATAAACCTCTCATCCAGGGGGATTCAAATCCGGGCGTAATCAAAATAAGCTACGGCGGCGTTGCCAGAAACATAGCTCACAATCTGACCATGCTTGGAGTTGATGTTGAGTTTGTGACCGCTGCAGGGGATGACACCCTCGGTATGGAGATGCTCAAAAGATGTGAAGGCACAGGTATGGACACAAGCCTGTCTGTTGTGGTGCCGGGCGGATCTTCCTCTGTTTACCTCTTCATCAATGATGAAAAAGGGGAGATGGAGCTGGCTCTTTCACATGTTGACATTGTAAAGCACATTACTCCTGAATATCTGGAATCGATCAGAGACGTTATCAATTCCGCGGCAGTTGTCGTTGCGGACTGTAATCTGTCGCAGGAGTCTATCCTGAAGCTGAAGGAAATCTGCGAAGTTCCTATTTATATGGATACGGTATCTGTTTCTCATGCCGACAAAATCAAAGGACATCTGGATGGAATAGATACTCTCAAGCCGAATCTGCTCGAAGCAGAATTTCTGACTGACATGATAATAGAAAGCGAGTATGACTGTCTCGAAGCAGCCCGCGCCCTTATAAATCAGGGAGTCAGAAGAGTATTTATTTCAATGGGTCCTCACGGAATGATAGCCGCAGATCAGGATCACGCAATAATGGTTGACAGGTATCCGGTAACAGTAAGATGCACCACAGGCGCGGGCGACTCTGCAATGGCCGCAATAGTCTGGTCAACACTCAATGAAGATGAAGAGGGTGACGGACTGGTTGCTCCTGCCAAGGCTGCAAACGCCGCAGCTTCCGCAACTATCTCAGTAGATGCCACTATACATCCTGAAATGAGCGATAAACTCATAAAAAAGAAAATAAAAGAACACAATGTGACTGTTCGTGAAATAGAAGAATACAGAGAAGGTGAATATTAAGAGTAATTCAGAAAAAGAGAATAATAATAATAATTCAGAGAAGGAGATTACTTAAATGAATAAATATCTGGATATAAGTAAAGAGGTTAAAGCAGCTCTCAGCGCCGGCAAGCCTGTAGTTGCTCTTGAATCTACAATTATTTCGCATGGAATGCCATACCCGCAGAATGTTGAGACAGCTCTGGCAGTTGAGCAGATCATAAGAGACAATGGAGCTACTCCGGCCACAATAGCGATAATCGGCGGAAGACTCAAAGCCGGACTTACTCCTGATGAAATAGAGTATTTCGGAAAGAAAGGTCCTGAGATCACAAAAGCATCAAGGCGCGATCTTGCAATGCTTTGCGCCAAGGGTCTCGACGGAGCCTGCACAGTAACAACCACCATGATGATAGCTCACATGGCAGGAATCAATATCTTTGCGACCGGCGGAATCGGAGGAGTTCACAGAGGAGCAGAAGTTACGATGGATATAAGCGCCGATCTTGAGGAGCTCGCACAGACACCTGTAATGGTAGTATGCGCAGGATGCAAATCAATCCTCGACATCGGACTTACACTTGAATATCTCGAAACAAAAGGAGTTCCTGTCATAGGAATGGGCACGGAAGACATGCCTGCATTCTATACCAGCAAGAGCGGATTCAAAGTAGATTACAAAGTAGATTCGCCGGCAGAACTCGCACATTTCTTTAAAACACATATGGAACTCGGAATGAAAGGCGGAATTCTGGTAGGAAATCCTATACCTGAAGAATACGCAATGGATCCGGATGTTATAAACCCTGCAATAGAAAAAGCAATCAACGAATGCAATAAACTGGGAATCAAAGGAAAAGAAACAACACCTTTCCTGCTTGCAAAAGTAAAAGAAATCACAGGCGGAGACAGCCTCGAATCAAATATAAAACTGGTCTTCAATAATGCTAAAATAGCAGCACAAACAGCCTGTGAATTATGTAAATCAAATCATTTTATACCTAAAAAATACAAAAATAACATATAAAAATATGTTTTTTTACTTCTTTTTATCATTATTTTAAATTATAGAAGTAATTATTTACATAAATGAGCCTTTTTATACTTCTTTAATTTCATTTTCTAATATATAGAAGTAATAATTATCAAATTATTACTTCTTTTTTATTAAAATTTATCATATGAAAGTAAAAATTCTTCCTATAAGATACAGATTATTACTTCTATAATATTCATACTTCTAAACGAGGAAGTACATTATTAATATAATCATTTAATGATTACTTCTGGTATTAATAGTTATATTAAAAAGAAGTACAAAAAAAGAGGATATAATATATCGAGAGCCGGTCGACTGCGAATATATTTTATCCTCTATAATTATTTTTTTATTACTAATTCATTCTGATAGGAAGAATCAGATAAGTATATTTATCACCTTTTAGAGGTTTGATAATTACAGGACTCACGCTGTCTTTGAAGTTGATATTTATTTCTTCATCTTCAATTACACTGAGAGCATCCTTTAAATATCTGGAATTGATTCCTATATTCAGATCCTCACCATCATTTATTACTTCAACCTTTTCCTCAATATTTCCCTCTTCATTAAGAGAAGTGATATAGATCATATCTTTTCCAATATTGAATCTGATCAGGTTATTATTCTGTACTGAAGCCAGGAGTGATGCTCTTTCTGTACTTTTAAGAAGATCATTTCTCTTAACTCTTACATTTATATTTCCTTCTTTATTCAGGATTCTCTCATAATCAATGAATTTGCCGGAATATGTGTTGATTATTACCTTATTATTATTGAATTTAAGGATAACTTTATTATCAACTACTTCAAAGCTCATCTTTGAATCGCCGTCATCATCAATGAACTTAGCAACTTCAATAATCAGTTTTGCCGGAATTATTACACTGATATTTTCCTTATTATCAACATCAATCTTATAAGTAGCTATCCTGTAAGGATCTACTCCGACCATCTTCATGTGTCCGTCTTTGATCTCAAGAAGAACTCCTGTGATGATCCTGTTAAATTCATCTGTTGAAGCACTGAAAGCTGTCTTCTTTATAAGCTTCTTTACATCATCTTTATCCAGGAATATCTCATTTTCACCTTCATCGATGAAAAGCTTAGGATATTCATCTCCTCTGAAGCAAATAATCTCAGAATTTGATCCGGCGCATTTTATATTGATCTTGGATTTTGCACTGTCATAATCGATCATCATCTCATCTTCAGGAAGTTTTGAGATGATAGCGCTGAAAAGCTTTGCAGGAACAACGAATTCACATATTCCCTCTGAATTTACATTGATGACTGTTTCAGTCGTCATGTTTGTATCAGTAGCTGTAAGGAACATTTTTCCTTCTTCTACATTTACAAGTATTCCTTCAAGAATGCTTGATGTTGTTCTTACAGGAACTGAATGAGATACATTATTGAGAGCTTTATTCAATTCTGTTCTGTTGCAATAAATTTTCATAATGATCCTCTTTCTTTACGACTTACTTGTAATCATTCAATGAATGACAGCTTCATATCCGGTTATTCTTATATATATCTTATTAGTATTAGTAGTATAGCTTGTTGATAATGTGGATAACTTTTCAATACATTGATTTTTGAGCCTTTCAAGGCCATTTTCAAATGATGAAAAGTCTATTTAAAAGCCATTTTTTAAATGTTGAAAATTTAAAATGCTATTTATAAAGGCCGCGCGCCTAAGCATATTAGATCCGGAACAAGCGGATTATAACGCAGCCATTAATTAACGCATACTTATATATTCACGGCCCTTAAGCTTATACCAGCTTTCGCAAACTTATGAGCTTTTGAACTCCGGATATAATGTGCTTAGGGGTAGCTGCGGCCGTTTTTTAGCGTTTTCTTGATTGCAGCTTTCCTCTGATAGTCTCCACATTTTCATAGAGAATCTCATCATATTTAAGCTGCTCTTCAATCTTTTCAACGGCATGAATAACTGTTGAATAATGCCTGTTTCCGAAAATTTTACCTATCTTTGGAAGTGAAAGATCAGTTTCTTCTCTGCAAAGATACATTGCTACCTGTCTAGGAAGAGTGATCTCGGCATTTCTCTTAGGAGAATCCATGTCAGCAATCTTGATTTTATAATGATTTGCTACTATGGATCTTATTCTTTCAGGAGCAACAGCCTGTTCATTATCCTTTATGATATCCTTTAAAATGCTGCGCGCATTATCAACATTTATAGGTTCGTTGAGAAGCTGCGAAAGACCGACTACTCTGTTGTAAGCTCCTTCAAGTTCACGGATATTGTCCTTCACCTGGTCAGCGATGAGACTCAGAACATCACTTACTTCACCGGTTACTTCAATATCCGATTTTTCAGCAAGATTTCTGAGGATCGCAACTCTTGTTTCATAGTCAGGCGGCTGGATATCCGCAATCATGTTCCAGCTGAACCTTGTACGGAGTCTTTCATCAAGACCCTTGAGACTTACAGGAGGGCAGTCGCTTGTAATAACGATTTGCTTATTATTATGGTAAAGAGATTCGAAAGTATGGAAGAATTCCTCCTGAGTCTGCTCTTTTCCTTCAATAAACTGTATGTCGTCGATCAGAAGAACATCGAGTTTACGATATTTATTGCGGAAAACTCTGGTCTTGTTCTCTTTAATAGCCGTAATATACTCATTTGTAAACATTTCCGAAGAAACATAAAGTACCTTGGTTTCAGGATTATTACGGATGATCTGAACTCCTATAGACTGCATAAGATGAGTCTTTCCAAGGCCTGAACCTCCGTAAATAAAGAGAGGATTATAAATGTCTCCCGGAGATTCAGCTACTGCAACGGATACAGCATGAGCATATTTATTGGAATTTCCTACGATAAAATTATCAAAGTTAAAACGAGGATTGAAAAGCTTCTCCTGGTTGAAGGTGTTTTTCATCCTTGAAGTGTCTATCTTGGTTATCTCGTATTCCTTATCAGGCTTAATGACTACCTTATACTTCTTATCAGTGCTGCTGTTTAAAGCATTTTCGATCTGAGGAAGATAATGGTCATTGATATGAGTGATAAGTTTGGCCTGATTTGGCCATGCAAGATAAATAATACCGGCATTCTCCTCAATGTGATGAATAGTGAGAGGAGCCAGCCAGGTATTGTAACTTAGACTCGTATTATTATCTTTAAGAAAACTGAGGGTAGTCCCCCATATCTTGTTCTTGTCCAATTTAGTATACTCCGTCCTTGTGAACACATTTTACATAAAGTTTTCCACATATGCAAAGCCCAAAAAAGAGTTAAAATCAGCTAATAAGAGACTTTCAAAAAATAAGTTATCCACATATTGTTGATAAAGTTGTTAATAACTAAAGGCTTACACTACATATTGTGTATAACCCAATTTTTGACCAATTTTGTATAAAATTTAGAAAAGATAGTTAGAAAAAATATTATCAATAATTATCCTTGTTTTTGTAAACAAAATAATGCATGGAAATCATTTAAAAATACAAATAAAAATAGCCGCAGCTACCCCTGAACATATTTCATCCGAGTTACTATGCTCATAAGCTTGCGAAAGCTGGTATAAGCTTAAGGGCCGTTACTTTAAAAGTATGCGTAAATATAATAGCTCCGTTATAATCCGCACGTTTCGGATAAAATATGTCCAGGCGCGCGGCTGTTTTTTTACATATATATTTATGATCTCGTTGATATTTCAAGATTTGTTGACTTTTTATATATTGTAGTCTATAATCTTTTGGTCTATGTGCTCATGGAATTCAGAGGGCACACGAATAATAATCTACATTAATATAACCAGATAAAGGAGTAAGAAAATGAAAAGAACTTATCAGCCTAAGAAGAGGCAGAGACTTAAAGAGCACGGATTCCGCAAGAGAATGTCGACAGCTAACGGACGTAAGGTACTCAAGAGAAGAAGAGCAAGAGGCAGAAAATCTCTGACTGTTTAATTTGCTTATTTGATTTACTTAATTGAATTGGTGTCTGAATGAGAGATCACAGCGAACTCACATTGCGAAAACAGAGTGACTTTTCCCGGGTTTATAAACAGGGTAAGTCCAGAGGCAGCAGATTTGCGGTGATTCTTTACAGAAGAAACGGACTGAAATATACCAGAACTGCATTCGTAGCAAGTAAGAAAGTCGGTAATTCAGTAGAAAGAAACAGATCCCGCAGGCTTATGAGAGCGGCATACAGATCCGTTGAGCCGAAAGTTAAAAGCGGATACGACATAATATTTGTGGCACGCGCATCAATTACAGGATGCAAAGAACCTGAGGTAGAGAAAGCACTTAAAAAATCACTTGAAAGCGCCGGGATCCTCACAGGCAGCAGCAATGAAAAGTAAAAAGACAATCATCCAAAGAATACTCATAGCATTGGTAAGGGCATACCAGGTCGGCATATCTCCGTACATCGGAGCTCATTGCCGTTATACTCCTACGTGCAGCGCATACTTTATACAGGCTGTGGAAAAGTACGGCGCTCTCAAAGGGAGCTGGCTTGGTATCAAAAGAATACTCAGATGTCATCCGGGCCATCCGGGTGGTTATGATCCCGTACCATAAAAGCAGAGATTTACTACAAGAACGGAGAATTAAATGGGAATTATTGCAAAACCTATCGGATATCTGCTTGCGCTGATATACAAACTGGTGGGCAATTACGGAATTTCTCTCATCATCCTTACGGTCATCGTTAAGCTCGTTCTCTATCCGATGTATGCTAAGCAGATCAAGTCGACTGCAAACATGTCAGATATGTCGGAAAAGGCGAAAGAGATACAGAACAGATACGCCAACGACAAAGAAAAGATGAACGAAGAGATGCAGAAGCTGTACGCTGAGACCGGATTCAATCCGATGAGCGGCTGTCTTCCGATGCTCATTCAGTTCCCAATCATCATGGGACTTTTCGCACTTCTCAGAAATCCGATGAAGTATATGCCGAACGATCCGACACTGATGTTCGCGAACCACGAGTCTTTCCTCTGGATCAAGGACCTCGCACAGCCGGATCTTTGGATATTGCCTATCGCGGCAGGTCTCGCAACGTTCTTCGCTTTCAGCATGAACAGCGCGATGAACATGACACAGCCGGGAGCAAACCCTGGCCAGCAGAAGGCAATGAACGCGATCATGAAATATTTCTTCCCGCTGAGTATCCTCTGGCTGGCAAGATCGTATCCTGCAGGACTTGCGATCTACTGGGCCGGCGGTCAGTTCATGCAGATCTTCTTTAACATCAGAATCAACAAGATCAAGGATCAGATGAATGCTGAGAAAGAAAAGAAGAAGCTCGTTGAAAGAGCAGAGAAGGAGCTCGCAAGGAAGAAGAGAGCTAGAATGAAAGGAAGTTATTAATAAATGAGATCTTCAGAAAAATGGGGAGTCGATGTCGACACTGCCGTAGATCTCGCGCTAAAGGAACTCAAAATCAGTAGAGAGGACGCAGAGATCGAGGTGCTCGAAGAATCATCGAACGGATTCCTCGGAATTGGCTCCAAGCTGGCGAGAGTAAGGGTTACTGCCAGGGAAGAAGAGCCTGCAGCTGCTAAGAAAGCATCTTTTGACGATTTGGACGCAATACTTGCAGGTCTGCCGGAGAATTCCGCGCAGAAGCTGCCTGACGAAGTAAGAGCAGATTACGACAAGTTCGAAGCAGAAGAAAGGGAAGACGCAAGAGCAAGAGAAAAGGCCCGCAGCAAAGAAAAGAGCCGTAAGTCGAAAAAGAGATACAGCCTGTCACTCGAAGATACAATGCTTTACGAAGTGAAGAAGCTCGATCCGGCTGAGAATCATCCGCTCGAGAAATTCCTGAGAGACATTGCCACACAGATGGGCATCGATCTCGACTTCAGCGTAAAGGCAAGCGATGAGCTGGTATTCGTAGAGATCACCGGAAAAGACACCGGAACGATCATCGGCAAAAGAGGATCCACACTCGACGCAGTTCAGTGCCTCGCAAGCTACGTGGTCAACAAGGACTCCGACAAGTACATCAGAGTCATCCTCGACGCTGAGAACTACAGAGCAAAGAGAGAAAAGACTCTCGTAAATCTTGCAAACCGCCTCGCGGGCAAGGTTGAGAGAAGCGGAAGACCTACGACACTCGAACCGATGAATCCTTACGAGAGAAAGGTTATTCACTGCACACTGCAGAACCATCCGAACGTAAAGACCAGAAGCGAAGGAAAAGATCCTTACCGCAAAGTCATCATCGAAACAAAGTGATTAATAAAAGCGGCTGCGCTCCGGCGCAGCCGTTATTTATTGTCAGAAGAAAACCCCGCGTTAGACGCGGGGTTTGATTATGCTCTTTTTTTAGCAGAGTCCTGTGGAAATCTATTCGAGCGGATCGGATTCAAAGGTTGCGGTAGTAATCTGATAATCGCCATAATTGTAGTATACGACGATCCTTATATTTTCGACTTCCGAACCATTATTACGCACTTCCTGCAGAATTGAGTTTGCAGTACCCTTGAATGCATCAGCCTGAGCTTCAAGATTCTGATCAAGCAGCTGCTTTGTCTCAGCAGATTTAGCAATTTCTTCAGTGACATCTTCACGGCTTGCCATATCGTATGTATAGATCAAGTCATTGCCGCTGAATTCAACAGTAACACCCTTTAACTCTTCACTCGCACCGAGCTGCTCATCGATTTGGGTCTTCTGATCCGGATGATCGTTAAGGTAGGATTCGAGAGTAGGAGGCTCCTTCTCGCCGCATGCAGTCAGACACATTGCTGCAAGAACAGCCATTATCAGCATTAGTATAAGAGATCTTTTTTTCATAGCTTTTCTCCTTTTCCTTTAGTTCCCGTCAGATCCGCTTGCAAGTCCGCCAAGCAGACTGTTCAGGAATCCGCCCTCTTTTTCTTGTTCCGTGTCATTGTTGGTGTTAAGCTCGTTGCTCTTGTAATTGCCGCCGCTGTCATTCGAATTGTCGGTATCGTATGACTGATCCTGGCTCTGATTACTGTCGTAATCATCATTATTATTATTGTTGTAGCTGTTGCTATTGTTGTTGCTATTGTTATTGTTGTATTTCTGCTTCGCCTCTTCAGCAGCTCTAAGTGCTTCCTCGAGTTTCTTCTCGTTTGCAGTCGGTACCTTTTCAACATCAGCTATAAAGTCAGTGATGACCTCATAGACCTCTTTACGTGTCTTGGCAGTCTCGATATCCTTCTTTGCCTTATCGACATAGCCCTGGATCTCACTCTGCTCAGCAGTATCGTAATCTGTGATGTCTACATTCTCGATTGCCTTGGTCGCATCACGAGCAGCCATCTTGCCGTCGAGAACACGGTAGCCATAAGCTCCGCCGACTGCAGAAGCAATCATCAGAATAATCACCAATAGTAATTTAGCACCAAATCCGCCTTTTTTATTATTCATAGCTTTTCTCCCGATATATACTCTGAAAGTATAAGTAATTACCGTAAAATTATAACACATTCTGCTCAATAAATAATATAATCATCATATGAAGATAAACAGCATCATATTAGAAAACTTCAGAAACTATAAAAATCTCGAGCTCGACTTCGACGAGAGCCGTAACATCATCGTCGGCGAGAACGCGCAGGGCAAAACAAACCTCATCGAGGCGATCTATCTGACCGCCTTTGCGAGGAGCTTCCGCACGAGCAACTCCGCCGACCTCATTATGTTCGGCGAAAGCTCCGCGAGGGTCAGTACATACATAAATTCTGAAGATATTGATAAAAATATTAATATAGTTATAAGATCTGACGGCAAAAAGATGATCAAGAAGGATGGCAAGCTCATCCGCAAGACGACCGAGTTGCTGAATAACGTCGTTGTAATTATTTTTTCGCCGGATGATTTACGGATAATAAAGGACAGTCCGGACAGGAGGCGCTCATTCATCAACCGCGAACTTTCACAGATGAGGCCGATGTACTATGACGCGCTGCGCAGATACAACGAGGCGCTCCGCGAAAAGAATGCGCTGCTCAAGGGCTACTTTAATGTAAAGAAGAAAACCTTCACCCGCGCCGACAACCTGACTCTTAACGACGCGCGCAGTGATGAGATCTTTGAGCGCAGTCCATACGACAACAGCCGCCGCTACAACGAGGAGATGATGGACATCTACGACCGCCAGCTGGCAGATTCAGGCTACGAGATAATCAGGTTCCGCAAGGAATTCGCGGAGATGCTAAGCACCGAAGCCGGTGAGATAATGAGCAAGATCTCAGGCGGCAGGGAAGAGCTGAAGATCGAGTACAAGACAGCCTGCAATTTCGTGACAGGCACCGAGGGACGCGACATCCTTTACAGCCAGATCTACCACAACCGCGACCGCGACATCTACAACGGCTATGCGAGCCTGGGTCCGCACCGCGATGACATCGAATTCTACATCAACGGCAAGGACGCAAAGAAGTACGGTTCGCAGGGGCAGCAGCGCACTATCGCATTGTCGCTCAAGCTGGCGGAAATAAGGATCGCCAGGCAGATGCTTGACGAGCCGCCGGTCCTGCTCCTTGATGACGTGCTGTCCGAGCTCGACCTCGACAGACAGAAGTTCCTCGTCAGCGAGATAGACGATGTGCAGCTCTTCATCACCTCGGCCGAGCTGAATGAAGAGGTTATAAAAGATCTGCGCGGCGGCACGCTCTTCCGCATCGAAGACGGCACCGTAACCCGTGTGGATAAATATTGAAGAAAAATCATTCAGACACCATTTTGCAAACTTGGGCGAACGTTGGAACAGCTCATATTGTCCGCAGACAGATATTGAAACAAGGGCGGCTGCAGAAGCGTGTTGGCAAACATAGATTATATGGGGTACATATACTGAATATGAGGCATATACTAAAACAGAAGTGGCTGTCGGCGCAGCCGCTTTTTATATGGGTTCGTACCTGAAAGACGTTTTCGCGATAAAAGAACGAAAAAATTCGTCCTTTCATACAATTATAGACTAGCAAGGACGAATCGGTGATTCGTCTAGTCTTGACCAGACTGCCTAAAAACAGCGATTCTTTATAAATATGTATTGAATGGAATAATCATCCCCACATATCTGGATGAGTAAGGAATATTGCCAGATTTCTGGTCACTGCGTAGTCTCATGCCCGACGAACAATACGAATCATGTAAAAATGATTCGTTCCAAAAGTGCCGTTTTCACGAAATAGGGACGAAGAAATTCGTCATTTT
Organism: Anaerovoracaceae bacterium; assembly: GCA_045220485.1. Taxonomy (GTDB): domain Bacteria; phylum Bacillota; class Clostridia; order Peptostreptococcales; family Anaerovoracaceae; genus Crickella. The sequence goes on from JBGUVT010000084.1 coordinate 11,549, forward strand.
GGGTGGTTTTGGTCAATCAAGGACGAATAAATGAAATGAATAATATACAAAGGAAAGTAGATGTCCTGGGCAAGGAAGTTGCAATAGAATTGGTACAGATTTGAAAGGACTATTCTAATCATGTGAAGGTTTATTTTGAAGTACAAAGTGGACCTCTATAAGAGGTCAATTTTGTGCATAAAAGAATGTTTGTTTAGAAAGGCCTGGAGAACTTGAAAATACTGCGTTTTGGGCAACCACTGTCGGATTTCGGGCGAAAATCGCCGATTTAAGCGACTTTTTTGAAAACACAACATATTGTGCAAAAAGTTGCAATAAAATCGCTTATATGGTAAAATTTGGGCGTAATCACAGGGGTGCGATGCCCGTTTTTTCATGTAAGGGATTTTACGTAGCAGGCGCCCCAAAAGCTAAATAAAAAGAGCAGTGAGCGAAGAGAAAAAACTGCGAGAATCGAGCGACATGCAGCAGCTTAATCGCAAACCTATCGTGGGGTGTTGCAGCAAAGAAATAGTATTTAGAAGAGACACTATTTAACAGAAATCACAGGACTGTAACACTTAACAGCAATATAAACCAATAACATAAAACATTAACATAAAACAGAAACACAGTAACAAGGTAAGAAAGAATGGCAAAACAGCAGGAATACAGTGCTAGTCAGATTGAGGTTCTTGAGGGTCTTAAACCGGTCCGTCTGAGACCGGGTATGTATATCGGAAGCACGGGTCCGGCGGGACTCCACCATCTGGTATATGAAATAGTAGACAACTCAGTCGACGAAGCACTTGCAGGATATTGTAAGAATATAAGCGTCAGCATCGAACCGGACAACTCGATCATCGTGCAGGACGACGGACGCGGTATGCCGGTGGACATCCACCCGAAGATGGGCATACCGGCAGTTGAGGTTATCCACACTCAACTGCACGCCGGCGGCAAGTTCGGTGGCGGAGGATACAAGGTATCCGGCGGTCTGCATGGCGTCGGCGCGTCCGTCGTAAACGCGCTTTCGACACACATGGTCGTGCAGGTCAGACGTAACAACAAGATCTATCAGCAGGAGTACTTCAAGGGCGAGCGCTCCACAGAGCTCACAGTCGTAGGCGAGTACAAGAGCGGCAAGACCGGATCCAAGACACAGTTCTGGCCGGACCCTGATATCTTCGACGAGACAGTCTACGATTACGGCACGCTCCAGCGCAGGCTCCGCGAGATGGCCTTCCTCAACAAAGGTCTCACCATCGATCTCGTAGACAGAAGAGTAAGTCCGCAGACAAAGGACCATTTCTGCTTCGAAGGCGGAATCAAGGAGTTCGTCGAGTACCTCAACCACAACAAAGACGCGGTCAACCCGACAATCTTCTACTATGAAGCAGAGAAAAAGGGCTACTCCGTCGAGGTGGCGCTGCAGTACACAGACAGATACAGCGAAAACATACTCTCGTTCGCGAACAACATCCATACAAACGAGGGCGGTTTCCACGAGGTCGGCTTCAAGTCAGCACTCACAAGGACCATCAACGACTACGCTAAGCGCAATAAGTTCATCAAGGAGAACGAGGACGCGCTGCTGGGCGACGACGTCAGAGAAGGTCTGACCGCAGTCGTTTCGGTCAAGCTGACAAATCCGCAGTTCGAGGGCCAGACGAAGGCCAAGCTCGGTAACGCCGAGGTGAAGGGTTTTGTTGAGACCAACACGACAGAGCAGCTGACATACTTCCTCGAGGAGAACCCGAAGCAGGCGAGAGTCATCATCGACAAGTGCCTCAAGGCCCAGCGCGCACGTGAAGCCGCACGCAAGGCCCGTGAGATCACACGTAAGACATCGGTGCTCGAGACCACATCGCTCCCGGGCAAGCTCGCAGACTGCTCCGAAAAGGACCCGGCACTCAGCGAGATCTTCCTCGTCGAGGGAGATTCCGCAGGCGGTTCCGCAAAGCAGGGACGCGACAGAAAGCGCCAGGCAGTTCTGCCGCTCAGAGGTAAGATCCTCAACGTTGAGAAGGCAAGACTCGACAGAGTCCTCAGCTCAGAAGAGATCAAGAACATGATCACAGCATTCGGCTGCAACGTCGGCAAGGACTTTGACCTCAGCAAGCTGCGCTACCACAAGATCATCATCATGACAGATGCCGACGTCGACGGAGCACATATCAGGACGCTCCTGCTGACATTCTTCTTCAGATACATGACACCGCTGGTCGAAGGCGGATACGTGTACGCGGCACAGCCGCCGCTCTTCAGAGTCAAGCAGGGCAAGCAGATCTGGTACACCTACTCCGACGCCGAGCAGGACAAACTGCTCGCCGAGCTCAAGGGCAAGGGCAGCAACAACAAGATAGAGATCCAGCGTTACAAAGGTCTTGGCGAGATGGACTTCAACCAGCTCTGGGAGACCACGATGGACTACGACCACCGCACACTCGTGCGCATCACAGTCGAGGATGCACAGGCAGCTGACGAGATCTTCACAACCCTTATGGGCGACAAGGTACCGCCGCGCAAGGCTTTCATCGAAGAAAACGCAAGATACGTAAAGAATCTGGATATCTAATTACTAATATATATAGGGCGCTGCGCCGGAATGGATATGCCCGGGTCGTCAGCGACCGCATAAGGACTAAAGAATGGCTAATTTACTAGACAACAGCACAATAATCGAGCACGAGATATACGACGAGATGAAAAACTCGTACATCGATTACGCGATGAGTGTAATCGTAGGACGTGCTCTTCCGGATGTGCGCGACGGACTCAAGCCGGTACACAGGAGGATCCTGTACGGCATGCACTCCCTCGGCATCACACCGGACAAACCACATAAAAAATCCGCGCGTATCGTCGGCGAAGTAATGGGTAAATACCACCCGCACGGCGACAGCTCCATCTACGACGCAATGGTCAAGATGGCGCAGGACTTCTCCACGAGATATCCGCTTGTTGACGGACACGGAAACTTCGGATCGGTCGACGGCGACGGCGCCGCGGCATCGAGATACACCGAGGCCAGGATGTCACCGTTCTCTCTGCAGATGGTCAGAGACATCGAAAAAGACACGGTCGACTTCATGGACAACTACGACGGCGAGGAGAAAGAGCCGGAAGTACTCCCTGCGAGAGTTCCTAACCTGCTGATCAACGGCAGCAACGGTATCGCGGTAGGAATGGCGACATCGATCCCGCCTCACAACCTCGGCGAAACGATCGACGCCTGCGTAAAGCTGATCGATGAGCCGGAAAGCTCCATCGAAGACCTCGCGCGCATCATCAAGGGACCTGACTTCCCGACCGGAGCAATCATCCTCGGCAAGCACGCCGCACGCGATGCATACCTCACAGGCCAGGGCAAGGTCAACGTCCGCTCGGTCTGCGAGATCGAGGAGGACAAGCGCGGACGCATGCGCATCATCGTCAGCGAGATCCCGTTCCAGGTCAACAAGGCCAGACTCATCGAGTCGATGGCCGAGCTGGTCAAGGATAAGAAGATCGAAGGTATTTCAGCGATCCGCGACGAGTCGAACCGCGAAGGAACGCGCATCGTTATAGAGCTCAAGAAAGACGTCAATCCGAACGTCATCCTCAACAGGCTCTACAAGCACACCGCACTGCAGACCTCGTTCAGCATGATCATGCTGGCGCTGGTCGACGGTGAGCCGAAGATCCTCAACCTGAAGCAGATCCTCGAGGAATACCTCAAGCATCAGAAGATAGTCGTAACACGCAGGACGCGCTTCGACCTAGCGAAGGCAGAGGCGAGAGCCCACATTTTAGAGGGTTTGATCATTGCGCTCGACAATATCGACGAAGTCATCGCGACAATCCGCTCGTCATACAACGACGCCAAGGAAAAGCTGATGATCAGATTCGGGCTCAGCGAGATCCAGGCACAGGCGATACTCGACATGAGACTCGCCAAGCTGCAGGGACTCGAACGCGAGAAGATCCAGGCCGAGTACAACGAGCTCCTCAAGAAGATCGCTTACTACAAGAGCCTGCTCGCAGACGAGCACAAGCTGATGGGCGTAATCAAGGACGAGCTGCTCGAGATCAAGGGCAAGTGGGGAGACCCGCGCCGCACCAAGATCGTTGCAGACGAAGGCGAGCTCGATGAAGAGGCACTGATCGATGAAGAGGATGTCGCCATCACGCTGACACACCTCGGATACGTCAAGAGAGTGCCGGCAGATACCTACAAGGCACAGCGCCGCGGAGGCAAGGGCATAGTCGGACTCACCACACGTGAAAGCGACTTCGTCCGCGACCTCATCATCACCAGCACGCACGATTACCTCATGTTCTTCACCGACATGGGCCGCGTCTACAAGATAAAGGCATACGAGATTCCGGAAGCATCGCGGACAGCCAAGGGCACGCCGGTCATCAACTTCCTCAACCTCAACTCTACCGAGCGCGTCACCGCAATGATCCCGGTCAGAGAGTTCAACGCCAACGAGTGCCTCGTGATGGTCACCAAGCAGGGTACCATCAAGAAGACACCTATGAGCGAGTTCGATACCAACCGCAAGACAGGGCTCATCGCGATAACGCTGAAGGAAGGCGACAAACTGATCAGCGTTGCGCTTGCTAACGGCGACGAGAACGTACTCGTAGTCACAAAGCAGGGTAAGGCGATTGCGTTCAGCGAGAATGACGTCAGACCGATGGGCCGCAACGCAGGCGGAGTCAGGGCGATCCTGCTCGAGAAGGGTGACGAAGTCGTATCCATGGAGCTCGACATCGACCAGAGCCGCAAGATGCTCGTAATCACAGAGAACGGTTTCGGTAAGAGAACACCGCTCGAAGAGTACAGACTGCAGGCCCGCGGAGGCAAGGGTGTTGCGACCTACGACAAGACCAAGTTCGGCAAGACAGGTCTGCTGGTAGGCGCGACTCTCGTAAGCGAGGACGACGAAGTGATGGTGATCAACTCCAACGGCGTAATCATCAGGATACGCGCCGACGAAGTCAGTACACTTGGCCGTACCACACAGGGCGTCAAGATAATGAAGGTAGAGAAGGGCAACCGCATCGTCTCCTTCGCAAAGGTAGTCGATGAAGACTCAGCGCAGAAGCCGACAGACAAGAAAAAAGCGGCGAAAGATCCTAACGTAGGATCCGACGGTAACGAGCAGCTGACACTGGTGTAACGACACAACTATACATTTATATATATGAAAGAAAACCGAGTCGGAGAGGCCTGAGCGCTTACCCGGCTCGGTTTTTTCGTGTTTTTTATTTATCAAGCACTGATGCAACCTTTACACAGGTCAGCTTATCAAGGTAAAATTACTTAACATTTATTAAGGGACATAGAGACATTTGGTAATAGTTTGACGGGGAAGAATCCTCGTCATTTTGTCGCTTGTTATACGGAAGGTGGAGTAAATGAAAACACGTAACAGGTTATTCGCGATCCTTCTCGCATTAGCGATGGTAGTCACTTACATGCCGGGCCTGGCATACGCCACAGAGGCTCAGCCGGCAGACGAACCATCAGTCGAGGAGAGCGCAGGCGGAGCGGAAGAAACTGCTGACGCACCGCAGGAAGAAGCCGGAGAAGTCTCCGGACAGGAAGAATCCGGGGAAGAGGCACCGGAAGCAACTCCGGAAGAAGCCTCGGAGGCTGAACCGGAAGTGGAGCCACAGGCTGAGCCTGAAGAGGAACCTGCACCGGAAGAAGAGCCATTGCTCGTTGATTCGGATGAAGAAGATAAAACGGATAGCGTGAAGGTCTATCACGGAAAAGTAAGTGGCCTTGACGATTCCGATGCTTTGCTTGAAGCCTTTATGCAAAAGCAGATATCCGGATCTTCAAAAAAGCTGAGAGCAAAAGCGGCCGGAAACACACGCTTTAACAATCTCAGTGAAATTGAGCAGACGGCATATACTGTTCTTGCCGGGAAGATAACTGCAGCAACGTCAGGGGAAGAGGAACAACCATCCTCATTGATGAGCGCAGAGTGTGTGCTCACCGGGGAGGAGGCTCAGCGTGTAGTCAGTGCTTTAACGGCGGATATGCCATACGAATTCTTCTGGTATGACAAACAGAACGGGTATACCTATTGGACTGACTCAAATGAAACCACATTCCTTTTTTCTATAGCCGATAAGTACAGGAGTGATGAACCTATAGATACCGTGGAGTTTGATGACGGGTATGTATTAGAGGTTTATGAACTTGTTAATGTCAGCGAACCGGCGAATGCAGCAGCTTATGCCAAATCGATAGTGGATGGTTGTGCCTCAGATACAGATGTCGGCAGACTGATAACATACAAGGATGTTATATGCGGGCTGGTTACATATGATGAGAACGCTGCTGCAAGCGGCGGTAATCAGTCTGACCTGGATCCATGGGAGATGATTTATGTCTTCGACCAGGATCCGGATACAAACGTGGTTTGCGAAGGCTATTCAAAAGCATTCCAGTATCTTTGCGATTATGCGCAGAATACAGGTGCTTTTGACAATAGTATGGTCGATTGCTATTCCGTAACAGGTACAATGAGTTCTTCAGAAGATGATCCGGATGATGATCCAGAAGGTCACATGTGGAACATCCTTCGCATGGATGACGGAAAATTCTACATCGCAGATATAACAAACAGCGATGCAGGCTCCGCAGGATTTAATGAGGATGATCGGGATGGATCGCGGTTGTTCCTCAATGGGTATTCAGGCACAACAGAGAATGACGGATATGTATATGATTGTAATAATCAGTCGATCACATACGAATATGATAACGATACCCTTGGGCTTTATGATAATGAACTAGTAATGTCATCAACGTCGTACGGCTTAGATGAAGATGATGACGATTACGATGAGCCTCTGGCCATTGAGCTTACTGCAGACGAAGAGGTCCTTATAAATGACCGTATCGGATTTAATGTAAGCACGACTGGTTGCGATGAGATAAAAATCTATAAGAACTATGTCGAAGGGCAGGAGAATGAGCCTGACAGAACCTCCTGGGAAAGTAATCCTTCATCAGAGGACGAGTGGCTCGAATATGAAAAGCCGGGAACGTACATCTTCAGAGTTGAGGCTTTCAGATACAGTTACGATAGCGAAACCGATGAAGATGTCATTGATGAACAGGCTTTTGACCAGGTCGAGATCACTGCAACGCAGCTGGGTGAGACCGGAACTTTTACAATCACAAAAGCTGGCGGAAAAACCAACTTCAGTGATGGAGTGACTGTTACACGAGGCGAAAACGTCACAGTAGAGTGCACAGAAGCAGCATGCACAACAGACCAGAAAGCTTCCCATTACTGGATCGATGCAAACATATTTGATTCTGATGCTCCGTCCAACAGGGGAGAATGGTTTGGACACTACGGTGATTCTGACAGCACCAGCATCACCTTCAATACTATTGAGATGGAGCCGGGTGACTATCTGATAACTGCCGGAGCAAGCGGACCTGGGTATGCAAGCAGTGCTTCGGATAATTCATTTAAACTTCATGTTACAGATCTTGAGATTCCTGAAGGAGAAATGTACCTGAATGTGTCAGATGAAGAGCTGATTACAGGAGAGGAATTTGAAGTTACCGCATACTGTCCGGGGGCAAAAGAAATCCTGGTGTGCATGGATTATCAGAATGATGGCTGGGAATTCTATGAAGAAAGAAACGCTATTCACAAAACGCACAGCTATGACAGAGCCGGCACCTTTGAGATACACGCTATTGCGTATTTGCAGGATGAGCGCATTGCGGAGGCAGTAAAGATTATAAATGTAGAAGCTCCGTATGGATCTTTCGATTTTAATTTACCTGACAATCTGCCGAGTATTATCAATCTTTCTGAAATGGAGGGAGACCTTTCCTTTACGGTTCCAAAACCAGATGGTGCAGAAAGTATGTGGATTGAAGCAGGGGGTGATTCCGGAGATTTATTTGATGAAGAAACAAGGGATAAACCAATTAATGTCCTGATAAAAAGAGAAAATCTAACGCCGGGTTCGACCTTGAGACTCTGGATTGGAGCAGTGGGAGACGGCTATGATCTCACGGAACTGGATTTACATATCCCTGTGGTTGCCGGCTTCTCAGATGATGTCGTGATAAGCACTGATATCGCAGATGCAGACAATGTCTACATTAATCAAAATATAAAAGTGAGCGCTACATTCGCGGACGACCAAAGGCAAATAAAAGAGCTTTATCTCTTTGATGGTGAATACTGGCGTAGCGATTACTCTTATGAAAACGGAGTATATACATGGGATATCAGGTACAACGAAGCCGGAAAATATACCATTTTTGCAGATGTTCTCTTTGAGGACAGCAGTGAAGATGAGTGGACAACATCACGACCTATAACAATCGAGGTAAAATCGAAAGGTAAGGTCAAGCCATTCTCCATCAGAAAGGTCGAAAACTCTTCGAATCTTGACCAGGCGTTCACTGTTACACGCGGTGAAAGTATCACAATAGAAAGCGATCCTGCCATTTGTGAAGACGGTACTCCGGCCACTGTATACTGGCTTGATGTACTGCAGAGCAGTGAAGATGACGAATACGGCTGGAGCGGTTACGACGTTCATGCGCACTCCGACAGCAACAAAATCGAATTAAACACCATAGAATTCGAACCGGGACTCTATCGTATAAGAGTTGGTGCAAGCGGAGACGGATATGAAGGTGCGCAGTCAGACAATTTCTTCGAACTGGAGGTTAAAGACATGGAACTTCCTGACGATGAAATGTATTTTGAACTGTCTGAAAACGCAGCTGATGGCAATGTGATTACAGGCGAGGACTTCACCTTCAGTGCATATTATCCTGGTGCATCCAGAATAGAAGTCTACATGGACTATGACAACAACAAAGGCTGGACCAGAGATTATTGGGATGAAGTATATTCAGACCAGCATCATTATGGAAGCTCGGGTGACTACAAAATAGTTGCGGTAGCTTACGATAATAACTGGAATAAAATCTGCGAATCCGAACCTGCTGTAGTTACGGTCGCAGCCCCTAACGGACCGCTGGAATGGGATCTCTCGGAGATTCCTGCATACCTTCCGGCAGGAGAAGACCTGGACTTCACACTGATGATGCCTGCGAACGGCAATTTTATGAGAGTTGAGGTCTGGGAAGAGTACGGGCGGCTTGAAGGATACGAACGTGAATCTGAAGCCGAAAACATTCATATAAATATCCCTGCAAACGAGCTATCCGAGGGAATGATACTCAGATTCAGTCTTGACGCCCAAGGCTATGGCTATGATTCTGCCGGCGGAGACTTCAAAATACCTGTGCTTGGTACAGGAACTGAAGGAATAAACCTCAGTCTTTCAAAAACAACTAACGTTTACGTTAATGAAGAAATTGATGCAGAGCTGGATTTAAGTCAGTTTGATACAGGCGGACGAGGAATCATGGACGTAAGGCTCTTTGACGCCTATGATTTCAGATGGATGGAAGATGTCACACAAGGTGATAATCAGAACAAATTATACAAATCAACGCTCGGATTTGGTGATGCCGGAAATTATGTAATCTATGCAGAAGTTCAGCTTGAATCCGATGATGACACTCCGGCAGTATTCTACAGCGCACCTATAGAACTGACTGTAAACGCATTCGGCAAAACGGGATCATTCAGTATTACCGAAGTCAATGGTGAGCCGGACGCTGATTCCGTCACAGTGCCTCGTGGAAACATGGTAACGCTTACCCACACGGAGGCAGAGAATGCAGAGAATTACTGGATCGAAGTTGACAGACTGGATGCAGGAGGTAATTGGGAAAGATATACGCACTATGACGGCGGCCACGGAAATACTTTGAGCTTCGGCACTGCTGATCTTTACCCTGGAGAATACCGGATTATTGCAGAAGCCGGCGGATACGGATATGAGAACACTGAAGCAGACAATATGATACTGCTCACAGTGACAGAAAGTGAACTGCCACAGAATGGCATAGTTTTCGAAGTTTCAAAGAATGAGCTCCTCACGAGTGAGGACTTCACATATTCTGCATACTGCCCGAATGCGGTCTCTATCGAGATCTTCATGGATTATGACGGTAACAGAGGCTGGAATAGATACGATTTATCAGGTACTGAATCATACCGCTATGCAGGTAACTATATTCTCAAGGCAGTAGCATATGGTAACAATGAGGAAACCGGAGAGTATGGAGAGATAGCAACTGCTTATCATGAGATGGTGGTTACCGCTCCTAATGGTAATATTGACTTCGAAATGCCTGAGCTGCCTACATATCTTGAGAAGGGAGGCTCCGGACTGTCCTTCGAATTTGCTAAACCTGCTAATGCCGAATTCATAAAGGCAGAAGTCAGAGTGGACGGCGAGGATGAAAACCTCTTCTGGAATGAAACCAATCGCGACAGTATTGACGTAGCACTGTCCGACAGCAAAATCGAGGAAGGTACCATTCTGGCTGTCAGCCTTGAGGCATTTGGTCTGGGATATGAGGGCGAGAGAAAAGAGGTCAGGATCCCTGTACTTGGAGCAGGCAGTGAAGACATAGTTTTCAATGTGAGTCCTGAAGAAGTTTGGGTCAATGACGAAGTGGACGTTTCCATCGATGTCAGCAAGCTGAATACAGAAAGCCAGTATGTCGAAGAAGTAGAGTATTTTGATGGCTGGGAATATCAGTATAATTTCGAGGATAGCGATGCAGACAGCGGCAGATATAACGCAGTTACCTACTTCAACGAAGCCGGAAAGTATGCGCTCTATGCGAGAGCAAGGCTTCATGTTGACGGAGCAGAGGATCCTGTATGGGTAACAAGTGCCCCGAAGACGGTGACTGTAAAGTCAAATGGCAAGACCGGATATTTCGAGATCACTGAGGTCAACGGAAAAGCAAGAGATAATCTCGAGGCGCTCGAAGTAAACCGCGGAGATATGATAAATGTCAAATACTCTGAGTCGGAAGGAGCAGATCACTATTGGATCGATCTCATGAAGAGAACCGTAGATGGTGACTGGGATTGGGTAGGACACTTTGCTGACACAGATCAGCTTGCAACAACTCTCGGAACCGGTGACCTTGAAGCAGGCGATTACGAGCTTATGGTTCAGGCAAATGCTCCTGGTTATGAGAATACCAGAGCAGATAAGTCGTTCTACTTTACTCTGAATGAGAGCAGCGATCCTGGAACTTTAGTATTAAATGTTTCGAATAATGAGCTTCTTACCAATGAAGAGTTTACTTACTCCGCATACTGCGCAGGCGCTGATTCGATCACAGTCTACATGGACTATGACAATAACAGAGATTGGTACAATACAGATTGGTCCGGCACGGAATCTTATGGTAATCCGGGAACATACACTCTTATGGCGGTAGCTTCCGTATATGACGAGGAAAGCGGCGAATGGAGCGAGAAGACCGTATATCAGACGATTACTGTCAGTGCTCCAAACGGACCATTCACAATCGTAATACCGACTGAATTGCCGAACAGCATTACACCGGCGACAGAAAGTATCGCTTTCACTGCTGTGAAACCTGATGGTGCAAGCGAAATGAGTGTTGAGGTCTGGGCTGAAGATGAAAACATGGATCGCACAGATCTGGGTGAATGGACTGGAAGCGAAGACAGCCAGGACGTAACAGTAAATACCGAAGGCCTCTCGGAAGGATCTGTCCTCTATGTAAAGATTTCGGCATGGGGCGTTGGTTGGGAATACACAGAATCAACAGCAGCCATCCCTGTACTCTCAGAGCCTGCGGATTCTATTACGCTTACCGCAGATAAGTCAGAGGTGTTCTGCAATGATGCGGTTAAATTCACACTGACTTCAGAGGATGAAAACGTAGATTTCTCAACAGCAGAATTTTACAATGCGGGATTCCCTATTGATGAAGATGAAGCTCAGCAGGAGAATGGAGTATTCAACTTCAGAATGAGCAGCCCGGGTAGGTTCTCAGTATACGCAACAGTCCAGATAGATGGCACTGCAGTTACAAGTAATGTCGTTACTATAACTGTCAATTCAAAAGGCAAGCTCCAGATCGAAAATCCGGATCTTCCTGGCGTATTGTGTGTAAATGAGGACCTGGATATTACATTCAACAGACCTGAGAACGCGCATAGCTATGGAATCGAGGCATTTATCCTTGACGAGTATGGTGATCCTCAGCTGCTCTACGGCGGCGATGAAGACGATGTTGATCCTAGCGACATCTGGGCCGGCATCGACGATGAAGATACGATAACGCTCCCGATTCCGGCAGACGTACTTTCAGAAGGTATGACATTCTATGTCAAGTTCAAAGGATGGGGCATTGGATATGAATTCAACGAAGTAGTTAAAGAAATCACGGTTGTAAATCATCATCTGATAGAGGTCGAAGCAGTTGAACCGACATTTACAGAGGAAGGCAGCAAGGCATACTGGGAATGCGAGTACTGCGGAGCTAAATTCAAGGACGAATATGGTGAAGAACCTATAGCAGATGAGGAAATCGTTATTCCTGCAACTGCTGCCAGGATCAGGGCTGCTGCTAAGGAAGCGCTGAATAATTACAAGAATCCGAACGACTACAGACCTGCGCAGCAAGCCGAACTCGTGAATGCAATAGAAGCAGGAAATGCAGCAATCGACGCCGCTGCTGATGAGGAGGCAGTCGCAGATGCTCTTGCCGATGCAAAGGCAGTAATCGATGCCATTAAGACCGACGCTCAGATGACTGAGGAAGAAGAAGCTGAGGCGTTGGCCAATATTAAGGCAGCTGCCAGAACTGAGCTGCAGAACTACAAGGATCCTGCAGACTACAGAGAGGCTCAGCAGGCAGAACTTGCGAATGCAATTGCAGCAGGAAATGCAGCTATCAACAATGCTGCCGATGAGGATGAAGTTGCAGAAGCTCTCGCCGATGCAAAGGCAGTAATCGACGATATCAAGACAGCCGCGCAGATGGCTGAGGAGGAAGGTGAGGAACTTACCAATGCAAAGACTGAAGCTAAGGTAGCGCTGGATAACTACAAGAACGCTTCGGACTACAGACCTGCGCAGCAGACTGAGCTGGCAGATGCTATAGCAGCAGGAAAGATAGCGATCGATAATGCCGCTGATGTGGAAGAAGTTGCAGAGGCTCTCGCCAATGCGAAAGAAGCGATCGATGCCATCAAGACAGCTGCAGAGATGGCTGAGGAGGAAGCTGAAGCACTGGCCAATGCGAAGACAGATGCCAAAGCAGAGCTGGACAACTATAAGGATCCTGCAGACTACAGAGACGCTCAGAAGACCGAGCTTGCGAATGCAATAGCAGCAGGAAAGACAGCGATCGACAATGCCGCTGATGTGGATGCAGTTGCAGAAGCTCTCGCCGATGCAAAAGCGGCGATCGATGCTATCAAGACCGACGCTGAGATGACTGAAGAAGAAGCAGCTGAAGCACTGGCTAATGCGAAGACAACTGCTAAGGCAGAGCTTGATAGCTACAAGGATCCTGCAGACTACAGAGAC
>JBGUVT010000085.1:0-34863 GCA_045220485.1 Anaerovoracaceae bacterium
TCGGTTAATAAAGTGTCGCGACTTCATTATACCTAAAGGTACAAGCGTTGGCTCATTTTCAATTTACACCATTATATGGACATAACCTAGAAAAGGAAAAAAGCAAACAAATAAGTAGACGATAATCCTGAAAAAGAGGGTTATCGTCTACTTTATTTATTGTTATTTAGGCCTGATCACAGCTTTGGCTGAGAAAATGATAAACATACAAATTGTTTTGCGTGCTTATTTATCAAATTCTGAAAAAGTCCTCCGGTAGAAGATGTTTTTTCAGGATCTACTCCGTGCGGAGTGCAACTACCGGGTCCTTGCGCGCTGCCATTCCCGACGGAATGAGTCCTGCGATGAAGGTGAGGAATATGCTGATTAACACAAGCGCCACTCCTCCGACTGCAGGCAGGATAGCCTTCAGCGCGGAGATCTTGGTCAGACCGATCAGGATCCTGTTGATAGGTATAAGCAGCAGCAGGCTCATGCCTATGCCGATCACGCCTGCGCACAATCCGATGATGATCGTTTCCGCATTGAATATTCTTGCGATATCTTTCTTTGATGCTCCTATAGCGCGGAGTATTCCGATCTCCTTGGTACGCTCCAGAACGGAGATATAAGTGATGACTCCGATCATTATGGAGGATACTATCAGCGAGATCGCGACGAATGCAATAAGTACGTAACTGACAGCGTTAGTGATATTCTTTACGGATTTGATAAGCACGCCTGTGACATCAGTATAACTGATGACCTTGTCTTCGTCGCCGTTGTCAGTCATCTCCTGGTTGTAGTCATCAATAAACTTCAGGAAATTCTCCTTGGACTCAAAGTCCTTAAGGAAGAAGGACATGGTAAACGGTTTGTTGATGTCGGCGTAGCCCAGCTTCACCAGATTGGTATCGTAGCTGGTTTCAGCGCCTCCGGATATGTAGGCAGTGATGAGCCTTGTTATCTCGTCTTCATCCATCTTCATTGTAAAGGCGTCAGCTATTCCGGAAGGATCGATTTTGAACTGCTTGCCAACGGCTTCCGCGGCCTTCCCGAGTGCAGGACCTACCACCTGAGCGTTCTGAAGCATTTCGATGCCTTCGCCATATTGCTTAATGCCTTTCTGGACCTCATCGTTTTTGATATACGGATCCTCAGTAGCCTCAAGAGCCTGTCTCAGAATGTCAGCAGGCTTTATCTGCGGCTGCGAGGCCATGTTGTCATCGATGGTTTTATTGAACTGATCGGCAGCATCGTTGAGCCGCTGCGCAACTTCTGCAGCCTGTTCATCAGTCAGAGCTCCGCCGGTTCTTGCCTTCACCTCTTCTGCAGTGATCCCGTTCTGAAGGATATTCAAGGCATCCTCCTCGGTAAAACCGAGTTCCTCAGGGAACATCTTTGCCATCTCTTTTGCCGCTTCCTGCTGAGCGGCGGTCTTTGCCTGCTGCCTTGCAGCTTCTGCGGCTGCCGGGTCCGTTGCGGCTGCAAGCCCTTTCATTATTTCAGGGCCGGCCATATTCAGAACTTTGCCATATCCGCCGATAAGCGGGTTGACCACTTTCGCGTGCTTGCCCTGGTTCTGATTATCGGCGATGGCTTTGGCTACCAGCTCATCATTGAATTTGAATTTGTCCGGGTTCGAACTGTATTGCTCTACGATATAGTCGATCATACCGTCGCAGCCTTTTCGAAGAGCGTTATTGACATCGTCTTCTATCTTCTCGGCAGAATCGTTGCCGGCAAGATCGTTGATTTCCTTTTTTGCGATTTTCTCGATATCTTTCTTTATTGCATTAGGATCTATGTCGCCGCCGAGAGCCTTTCTGAGCTTACCCTCGTCTATGCTGATCATGTCCTCAAAGCCGAGACCTTCACTGTTATTGTTGCGAATGTCTTCAAAGGTCTTGCCGCTGAAGACATCGATGTTCTTATTCAGAAGCTGGATCTTTACTATGTCTGACTCAGCTGCATACTTGATCATGTGCTGTGTGAGCGACGGGAGATATCCCACTCCGGATTCCATGGCTTTGGCTCCCGAAGCCTCCTTGGCGCAGACTATGCCGCTTATATGCAGCTTCTCCGATTTTTTGATGAGATCCTCCATGTAGTCGTCATCATCGGACATGTCTTCCCACACTTCATAGGAGGAATTGTGCCTGTATGTGTCGCAGGCGTGCACAAGAGCGAATTCCATGCCAAGGAAGTCATCGTACGTCCACTCAAGACGTTCGTTGGTATTCTCAACCTTTATACCGTCCATGACATCGTTGATCATGTCCTTGAGCTCCTGCGGATCGCGGAGTCCGAGCGTGTAAACTATGTAGTCGTTCAGCTGATCTTCGCTGTCGAGAACAAGCAGCAGCTCATCGTATTTCTCCGGCCATTTACCGGCAAGAACTTTGTACTGTGACTTCAGAAGCTCCTCATTGTCCATCATCTGAAAGAAGACGTCGGTATTCATCATCGAGAAGCTGCTCTGCTGCAGACCGCTCATGTAGGACTGCATAATGGAGCCCGGGCTGACCCTCAGAGGACCGTACTTCATGTTGGTCGAATATATGTTGACCGAAAGACCGTATGAATACTGGTATGAATTGAACCAGTCTCCGATAGTATCAATATTGTCATCGATGCGTTTTTTGAACGCTGCGAGGTCGTTTGATCCTACGCTGGCGAGCAGATCTGTCATTATCTGCTGCTCATGCAGCCTGTTGCCTGATGCTTCACCCTCAGTATCGCTGGCATTGGCCATGAAGGCTGTGATCATTGAGGTCATGTCGGCAGTCTCGGACATGATGGTAAGAGGATATGAAGAAAGGGTATCCTCCTCGAGCTTGTCGATATATGTCTGGAATCCGTTTGATACGGAAAGTATCAGGGCGATGCCGATTATGCCTATGCTTCCGGCGAATGCCGTGAGCAGGGTGCGGGCCTTTTTTGTCATCAGGTTGTTGAGCGAGAGGTGGAGGGCTGTACCCAGCGACATCGACTTATTGCGGCGTCGTGCAGCTCTTCCGGCGGACTTACCGACAGCTTCATTGCGTGGGTCAGGTTCAACGGAAATGCCTTCGACTGCAGTATAATTGCCGGGATCGAACGGATCGCTGTCGCTTATAACCTGTCCGTCAGACAGCCTGACTATTCTGGTCGAATAAGCTTCGGCAAGATCCGGGTTGTGAGTGACCATGATGACCAGCCTGTCCGCGGATATCCCCTTGAGGATGGCCATTACCTGGGTGCTGGTCTCGGTGTCGAGAGCGCCTGTAGGCTCATCGGCGAGGATAATGCTCGGGTCGTTTATAAGAGCACGTGCAATAGCCACACGCTGCACCTGGCCTCCGGACATCTCTGCAGGCTTCTTGTTTATCTGATCGCCCAGGCCGACCTGTTCAAGAGCCTCTACCGCGCGGGCTCTTCTTTCAGAAGAGGATACACCCGACAGGGTCAGGGCAAGCTCCACGTTCGAAAGTACGGTCTGGTGCGAGATAAGGTTGTAACTCTGGAAGACGAATCCTATAGTATCGTTTCTGTAGGCATCCCAGTCGGCATCCTTGTATTCCTTGGTGCTGATACCGTCGATGAGAAGATCGCCGTCTGTATACTGATCGAGTCCTCCGAGTATGTTGAGCATGGTGGTTTTGCCGCAGCCCGAAGGTCCGAGTATCGAAACAAACTCGCTTTCTCTGAAGGCGAGGTCGATGCCCCTCAGCGCGTGAACAGTTTCGGCGCCGGTCCTGTATTCTTTTGTGATACCTCTGAGTTCGAGCATTGGACATATTTCTCCATGTTACACTAAGTTTACAATCCAAAATTCTACATCTTTTAGAGGCGTTCTTCAATTACTGCACCAACAACTTACAGTAATTTCACAATTACCACACAAAAGAAGCTCACGCGCTCGCATAAACAGCAAAAGAATGATAAAATAACGAAGTTCGGGTCTCGGGACAGACCTGTTTAATAAAACCGAAAGGCGAATTCACAAATGGCAAATAAATGGACTATTAATGAAAACGGAAACATCGTATTCCCGGTACCTGATACCGTAAAGATTCCCTGGGACAAGAGCAGGGGCGATCTGCCGCTTACGATCGAGTACTTCAACGGGACCATGTACGAGAAGATAGAGCAGACTGCGAAAAAGCATCCGCTCAATATAGCTCTCGACTTCATGGGCAAGCACATCACATATAAATATATGATCGATCAGATCAACCTCTGCGCTAAATCGCTCAGGATACTCGGTATCCGTGAAGACGACAGGGTCACGATTGCCATGCCTAACTGCCCGCAGGCTATATATATGCTTTATGCGGTCAATCTGGTCGGAGCGGTCGCCAACATGGTGCACCCTCTGAGTGCGGAGAAAGAGATAGAAAACTATCTCAATATGTCGAACTCGGTCATGGTGGTCACGCTCGACCAGTTCTACCATAAAATAGAGGCGATCCGTAAAAACACGAAAATACAGAACGTCATCATCGCCCGCATCAGAGACGAACTGACAAGGCCTATCAAAGTAGGATACATGCTCACTGAAGGCCGCAAGATCCAGAAGATACCTAAGGACGCACCTGTATTCCAGTGGCCTGACTTCATGGGTCTGGGAAGACACTGCGGATACGAATATAAAGTGAAGAGGAAGCCTGAAGACCCGGCGGCGATCCTTTACTCGGGCGGTACCACAGGCATAACAAAGGGCATAGTGCTGACGAACCTCAACTTCAATGCTCTGGGCGCTCAGGTCATAGCCGCAAATCCTATATACAGGATCGGTGACAAGATGCTTTCCGCCATGCCTATATTTCACGGCTTCGGCCTGGGTGTATGCATACACACAATGCTGGCAGGAGGCGGACGCTGCGTGCTGGTGCCAAGGTTCACACCAAAGAGCTATGCCAAGCTGATCACGAAGTACAGATGCAACTTCATAGCAGGAGTACCTACGCTGTTTGAGGCTCTGCTTAGACTGCCGTCGATGAACGGAAAAGACCTTTCATCACTCAAGGGGGTTTTCTCGGGAGGAGACTCACTTTCGATAGAGCTGAAAAAGAAATTCGATAAGTTCCTGTACGATCACAATTCCAAAATACAGGTCCGTGAAGGATACGGCACAACAGAGAGCGTAACGGCTGCATGTCTGACTCCGCCGCAGATGCATAAAGAGGGCAGTATAGGAATACCTTTCCCTGACATGTATTACAAGATCGTAAAGCCGGGTACTGCTGAAGAGCTGCCATACGGCGAAGAAGGCGAGATACTCATGTCCGGGCCAACTGTTATGGCCGGTTACCTCGACATGCCTGCTGAGACAGCAGAAACCATAAGAGAGCACGAGGACGGTCTGAAGTGGCTGTACACAGGAGACCTCGGTACTATGGACGATGAGGGCTTCATCTACTTCCGCGGCAGGGCCAAGAGAATGATCGTATCGTCGGGATACAACATCTATCCGGCACAGCTTGAGAACATCTTCGATGCGCATGAAAAGGTGCAGATGAGCTGCTGCGTCGGAGTTCCTGACAGCTATAAGATGCAGAAAGTAAAGATGTTCGTTATGCCTAAGAGCGGCATTACCGGAGACGAAGCACTCAAGGAAGAACTTCTGGCTTACGCCAGAAAGCACATCGCGAAGTATGCGATGCCGTATGATATAGAATTCCGCAGTGAGCTTCCTAAGACTCTCGTAGGCAAGGTAGCATACCGCGTGCTCGAAGAGGAAGAAGCGGAGAAATACAAGGCTGAGCAGGAAGCCGCAAAAGAGGCAGAAGCAAACTAGGCAGAAAGCGGAACAGTAATGGAAAGACAGGATAAGGGACTCGCTTGGATGCTCCAATATGAAAATATAGCCTGGTATGAGGACGGCGTGGTCAGAATACTTGACCGGCGCATCTATCCTATCGAGGTGATAAAGGCAGAGTGCAGGACTCACCGGGAAGTCGCCGATGCTATACGTGAAATGGTGACACAGAGTGCCGGACCGTATACGGCAGCGGCCATGGGCATGGCGCTGGCTGCCTATGAATGTAAGGGAAGGAGCGAGACTGAACAGATAGAGTACCTGGAGAAAGCCGCGTATACCATTTCGCATGCGAGACCGACCACCACGTGGCGCATGGAGAAGATAACAGAAGCCTGTATCTCGAAGGCAAAAAAAGCATTTGAGGGCGGACTGGATGATGTCTCCGAAGTCATAAAGGATTTTGCCATAGAGCAGAACAACGAGAGATATGCCGGTATTGGCAAGGTCGGAAAGTATATGGCCGGGTTATTTCCTGAACACGGCACGGTCATGACATACTGCTTCGCCGAAACCATAGTCGGAATGATGCTCAAAGAGGCGAGGCTGCAGGGCAAGGACATAAGGCTCTTCTGCCCGGAGACAAGACCGTACTTCCAGGGGGCGCGCCTTACTGCGAGCGTGGCACATGACATGGGATTCGATGTCACCATAATAACCGACGGAATGCCTGCCTTTGTTATGAAGAAGGAAGGCATAGATGTTTTCACTACCGCTGCTGATGTGATCTGCTGCGACGGGCATGTGGTAAACAAGGTAGGCACTTACAATACTGCAATAGCCGCGAAGTATCACGGAGTCCCGTATTATGTGAGCGGAACACCGGATCAGGGGCATCCGACTGTGGATACCGTGAAGATAGAGATGAGAGACCCTGACTTTGTGCTCCAGGCGATGGGAACGCCTGTCGCGAATCAGGAAGTGAAGGGGTATTACCCGGCTTTCGATATAACGCCGCCTGAGCTTGTAAGCGGGGTAGTCACTGACCAGGGTGTGCTGTCACCATATAAATTGTCGGACTACAGGGCCGTGAAAGATCAGTTTCTGGTCTGACGTTTACGGGCAGCCCGGTCCTCGATCCAGGCCGGTCCGAGAATGGAAATGAGAATGAGAAATGATCCCAGAAGCATTGACGGGGTCATTTTTTCGTGCAGGAACAAAACTCCGAGTATTGCGGCGGTGAGAGGGTTAAAGACAGCCAGAACACCTGCGCGCTCCGGGGTTATGTACTTCTGGCCGAAAGGCTGGATCGTGAATCCGACACAGCTGCATATTATTGCAAGTGCCAGTATGGCTCCCCACTCGCTGCTGCTCTGAGGCATGCGCAGGTCTTCAAAGAAGAAAGCGCCGATAAAGCCGAAGACGGCGATGAAAAGGAGCTGATAAATCGAGACTACCATGAGGTCATCGTTCTTTGCTGCAACATCGGTAACTATGACTGAAAGCGAGTACCATACAGTACCAAGCAGCACAAGAAGCTCTCCGCTTGTAAATCCGAGTCTGTCACCTTTAAGGGTAAGGAAAGCGACGCCGATGAGGCATATCACTGAAGATATGACAGTGATCCTGTCAGGTAGTTTTCTTTTGAGGATACATGCCATTGCCGGTACCAGAATAACCACCGTTCCTTCAAGGAATGCAGTCACTGATGAAGGGGTCGACTTAAGCCCCATCATCTCTGTGAGCATGGCAAGAAAAAAGGTGATGCCTATGAGCATGCAGTGAAACAGCGTCTTAGCATCTACTTTTGTCATGTGTTTGCGAAAGATTATCGCGATGACGACGAATGCAATAGTAAAGCGGAAGCCTATTGTCAGGAACGGTCCCATCGTACGCATGGCGATCTTTCCGAACAAAAGAGAGCTGGATCGCAGAGCGAGCGCTATCGCCACCAGGATTTCTCCCATTCTTTCATTCATTTGTATCTCTGTCCCCGGCTTTTTCATGGTGAGACAATTATATAAGCCGCTGACTGACCCTTCAAGCCCGCAAACGCCTTAAAATATTGTAAAGAAGCGACTTGCAAAACAGGGCGGATGTTATAATCCTATTCGTATAAATGGCGAATAATGTCCAGAAGGAAGGCAGAACAAATGGCAAAAGTAGATATTTTCTCCGGGTTTCTCGGAGCAGGCAAAACTACACTTATCAAGAAACTTATATCTGAAGGTTATGAGACAAAGAACATCGTACTGATCGAGAATGAATTCGGAGAGATCGGCGTTGACACAGGATTTCTCAGAGAATCGGGCATCAAGATCAATGAGATGGTTGCAGGCTGCATCTGCTGCACTCTCGTCGGAGATTTCGGAAAAGCTCTGAACGAAGTCGTAGCGCAGTACGATCCTGACAGGATCCTCATAGAGCCGTCCGGAGTCGGCAAGCTCTCAGATGTCATCATCGCAGTTCAGGACCTGCAGAACGATAAGATCGAACTCAACGGCTTCACCACAGTCGTTGACGCCAAAAGATACAAGATGTACATGGAGAACTTCGGAGAGTTCTTCGCCAATCAGGTAGAGCACGCAAGCTCCATTTTCCTTTCACATCAGCAGGGAATGTCTTCTGCCGAACTCGACGAGGTAGTGAAGGATATAAGAACTCTTAACAAGACGGCTCAGGTAGTTACAACTGACTGGGATCAGCTCAGCGGAGCAAAGATGCTCGAGGTAATGGAATCAGACAAGACTTTGCATGCCGAGCTCGACAAGCTCAGAGCAGAGGCGTATGAAGAACTCGAAGCACATGAGCATGAGCACGGGCATGATGATGACGACGAACATGAACACCATCATCATCACCACCATCACCATCACGATGATGACGATGAAGACGAGCATGAGCATGAACATCATCACCACCATCACGACCACGATGATGAAGACGACGAGCATGAGCACGGGCATGATGATGACGACGAACACGAACACCATCATCATCACCATCACCACCACCACCATCATCACCATCACCACCACGGACACGATGCGGATGAGGTATTTGATGAAGTTGGAGCCCAGACAAGCAACAAATACACAAAGGCTGAGCTTGGGGATATCATCGACAGCCTCGATGAGTGCGGTGAGGTACTCAGAGCAAAGGGTATCGTAGAGAATGCTGACGGAGGCTGGCTCGAGTTCGACTACGTACCGGGCGAAGGTGAAGTAAGAGAGACCGAAGCAGAAGCGACCGGAATGGTGGCTGTCATCGGTACAAGACTAAACAAGGAAAAACTCAATGAACTCTTCAGACTTGCGTAATGCACGGAAGGGTCAGTTATAAACACAGAAATGAGAGAAATACCTGTATATCTTTTTACCGGATTCCTCGGAGCCGGTAAGACAACATTCATAAAGGAAACACTCGAAAACCATGAGTTCGGAGACGACGGGCGCACCTTGCTGCTTGTGTGCGAAAACGGCGAAGTGCAGTACGAACCTGAGAAATTCGTAGGTCCCGGGGTCAGAGTGGAGCGTATTAAGTCCGAAGCAGAACTCAATGACGTGAACCTCGGCCGTATAAACAGGCAAGGCGGATTCGACCGCGTTGTAGTAGAGATGAACGGCATGTGGGAGAACCAGAAGCTTTTCGCAGCTATGCCGCGCGGATGGCTGATCGCACAGGAGATGGCTCTCTTCGACACAACCACCTTCATGATGTACAACAAGAACATGCGCCAGCTTTGCTTCAACAAAATGCAGACAGCTGACATGGTAGTGTTTAACCGCTGCGTGAAAGGTTTCGACAAGATGCCTTATCACAAGGAGGTCCGTATCGCAAACCGCAGCTCAATGATCGTATATGAGTACGGTATTGACGACCTGGAGGTCGATGACATCGTAGATCCGCTCCCTTATGACATGAATGCTTCGAAGATAAAGATCGAAGATGAATGGTATGCGGAGTGGTACCGCGATATAAACGAGAATGAGGACGATTACGACGGAAAGACTTTCGTCATAAAAGGGAGAGTCGCTCTGTCAGATGAGCTGCCGCAGGGACAGTTCGCTTTCGGAAGACATGTGATGACATGCTGCGAAGCAGATATCCAGTTTGCAGGTCTGCTGGCATATTACTCCGGTGCGGAGAAGCTGAGTGTGGGAGACTGGATCGAAATTACGGCCAAGGTACGCTGCGAATACACGGAAGCGTACAAGGAAAAGGGTCCGGTGCTGTATATAAAGAAGCTTGAAAGATGCGAAGCCTGCAATCCTGAGGTCGCGACATTCTGATAATTAGAAGGGAAAGAGAAATGAAAAACCGCAATACCAGAAAGAGAGCAAGGAATTTCCTGAGCGCAATGCTGGCGTTTGTACTGACGCTTAGCCTTGTAGCAGGAGTTGTGCCCGTGATTGATCCTGCATATGCCGGGTCAGAATTCCAGAGCGGGAGCCCTTTCAGCAACACCGGCTATTCCACGTACAATCACAACGGCAGGTTTGCAAACAATCTCATCGTCAATGGCGTAGATATTTCGGACTGGCAGTCAAAAAAATGTGACTTTGCCAAGGCAAAGGCGGCCGGAGTGGATTTTTCGATTATGAGAGTTACGTGGACGTCTTACGGAAAGAGCAAGCTCACGCTTCACAATGACGAAAACTTCACGTATCAGTATTCGAATGCGAAAGCAAACGGAGTAATGTGCGGAGTTTATGTATTTTCGCAGGCCACGAGTGCTGCAGAGGGTGCTGCTGAGGCTAATTTTGCAATAAAGAGACTCAGAGAACTCGGCATTGGTCCGAAAGACCTCGCACTGCCTGTATATATGGACTATGAGTTTGCCGGCGGAAGATTCGGCAGGATGTATGGAATAAGCAAGACTGCCGCAACCAATGCTGCAGTAGCATTCTGCAATACGATCAAGGCAGCCGGCTATACACCGGGAATATACGCAAACACCACTTTCTTCGGATCATACATGGTAACAGGCCAGTTTGCTCCGGATGTTGATCTTTGGTGTGCGCAGTATTACAAGCGCAATCAGTCGGGGGTCAACTACAGTAAATGGCAGTATTCGAGCAGTGCCAAAATTGACGGAATGCTTTCTTACCTCGGAACAAAGGGAAGGATCGATGTTGACTTCTGGTATCTGAACAAGAATGAAGCAAAGGGCTCCACAGTAACGAAGATAACAGGAAAAACAACGCTGAGCGTTGCAGATGCAAGGGCACCTAAGTTCAAGCTTTACAAAGGGAGCAAGGTTCTCAGAGAAGGTTCTGACTATATGGTTGGCGGCATCAGAAACAATGCAAAGGGCAACGGCTATGTGTATATCAAGGGTATAGGCGCATACGGCGGATACGCACTGATCCCTATAACAATCGCAGACAAGACCTCCGGCAAGGATGATCAGGAGGTCAAATGTGCGAATTATCTGACTACTGCTTCAGGTGCTTATTCTGCTTATATGGATGTTCCGGCTGTAGTTGTTAAGGCAACCAAGATCAAGAAACTAAAGGGCAAGAAAAAGAAATTCTACATAGTTGTAAAGAAGAAACCGAGTGCCAATGCGAGCGGATATCAGGTGAAGTACAGCCGTAACAATGACATGTCGGACAGCGTTATCAAGACGATTGGAAAGAAATACAATCGTGTCAGCAAGAACATCAAGACGAATGCCCGGAAGATGTACTACTATGTACAGGTAAGAACGTATAAGGATTCCGGCGGTCAAAGATACTACTCCTCATGGAGCGCGACCAAGAGGGTCTGGGTCAAGTAACCGGGACTGCATACCGGTATATATGATCAGTCAGTTAATGAGGGAGGCTGCGGCCTCCCTTTTCCATTACAATGAAAAAACGACTCTGTACAAGCTGAACCCCATCAACGTGTGCATAGCCGTTTCTTCAAAGCACTATCTCATATCGAGTTTTTCATAAAAGAGCTCTCCCCGTAGACCAGAGAGTTCTTTTGAAATGTTGTCCGCAAACATGCTCTTCCGAGCTGAACTGACAGCCTGCAAAACAACATCTTTGTTAACTACATTGTATTGAATGACAGAGCCTGATGTTATAATATTGTTTCGAATAATATAACATAATTACGAACAGGGCAAAACATGGCAGAAAAGAAAGCAGCAAATCTTATACTCAGCCGCACGAGGAGAAACCAGATATATCTCCCGTATACGCGCAAGAAACCGTATTTCGAAGCAATAGCATCGGGCGATGACAATAGAATCTCCGAGCTTTCGCAGGAGAACTACGAATATCCGACTGCGCTTTACAACAGATGCGGCTCATACAGTGAGGCTATGGACAAAATGTACTATGAGGCAGTCGGCGCGGCAAATGAGATGTGCCTTGTTGCGATACAGGCAGGCCTTCTCGATATGGTAGCTTACGACATACGTGACGAGTTCATAAGAGAATTTGACAACGCGGTCTCTCTTCCGGATCTTTACGACCTTGTTCATGGTATGGCGCACAATTACGCCATGAAGATGAAGTATGTACTTAAGGAGAAGAGACGTTCACCGAGACTTGTGCGAATGATGACATATATTGAAGAACACCTGACTGAGAAAATTGAGCTTGCTGATATTGCGGAGCATGTAGGGATCAGCCGCACATACGCGTCAGCAGTGTTCAGAGAGGAGCTCGGAATAACCATAAGCGAGTTCATACTTAAGGAGCGCCTGCTTGAAGCCAAGCGCATGCTCAGGGATACAGACCTCACAGTAGCTAACATTGCCGACAGGCTGGCGTTCTGCTCTCAAAGCTACTTTACCAAGAACTTTACGGAAGCAGAGGGAATGACTCCGGTAGAATACCGCAGGCAATTTGGCTAATAAGAAGGCGCAAGCTGATGCCGGAAACATATCCGGTCCGGTATCAGACGCTCTTCGTTTGGTGCTAACTGTTGTTAAGGCTATAGGCAGATGTTTTATTATTATCAGATAGTGGTGCGATAAGGCGGCATTCCGCTCGACTCGGACCGGATATGCTTTCCGGCCGCTTGCGCCTTATTACTTGGTCAAACTGACTTTATATGGACTATAAGAACTGGAAAAAAGCATATGTATGCATAGACCTCAAGTCTTTCTATGCTTCGGTAGAATGTGTAGAGCGCGGTCTCGATCCCATGACCACCGATCTTGTAGTGGCGGATCCGACCAGGGGCGACAGGACCATCTGCCTTGCTGTATCCCCTTCGCTCAAGTCGAAGGGCGTAAGCGGCAGGGCAAGGGTATTCGAGATCCCAAAGAACCTGGAGTACATCATGGCTCCTCCGAGGATGAAACTCTACATGGAGTACGCTGCAGAAATATATAAGATATATCTCGACTACATCGCACCGGAAGACATGCACGTATATTCGATAGATGAGGTCTTCTTTGATGTGACTGCTTATCTGAAGAGATATAACATGGATCCGAAGCAGATGGCGGAGTTCCTGATGAAAGAAGTTTACGAGAGGATAGGAGTCAGGGCAACGGCGGGAGTCGGCCCTAATCTGTACCTTGCGAAAATAGCCATGGACATAATCGCAAAGCATGCAGAGGACTTTGTTGGAGTGCTCGATGAAGATTCTTATAAACTGCAGCTGTGGGATCACAGGCCTCTCACCGATTTCTGGATGATAGGCAGGCAGACAGCAAAGAAGTTTGAGCGCATAGGTATCACGACAATGGGAGGCATAGCTGCTCTCGCTGCACGTGATGAGGACTGGTTCTACAGGACGTTCGGCATAAACGCCGAGCTGATGATAGATCACGCATACGGTATAGAAACGACAGAGATGCCGGACATCAAGGGATATAAAACGAAGAGCAATTCGCTTTCGCACGGCCAGGTGCTTATGCGTGATTACACTAATGAAGAGGGCCGGCTGATCATAAAGGAAATGACCGAGCAGCTCTGCCACGAGATGACTGATATAGGCAAGGTGACTCCTAATGTCTCGATCGCGGTCGGATACAGCAATGCCCTGCATGTTCCTATGGTGCATGGCTCCGTATCGTTCGGCTACATGACGGACGCTGCATCTGTCATAATGCCTGCTGTCGCGGATCTCTACAACAACATAACAAACCACGAATACCCGGTCAGACGGATATTCGTCAATTTCAACGATATAAAGCTGAAAGAGGCCGACAAGCAGATGACACTCTTCGACCTTGCAGATGCCGAGGCGGAGGAAGAAGGCAAAACAAAGGGACAGATGCGCAGGGAAGGGATGTCCGATTCGATCACAGAAACCTCGGCAAGGCTCAAGCGCGACGCAGCCCTTCAGGAGGCTGTTAATTCCATAAGAAAGAAGTACGGCAAGGACGCTATGTTCAGAGGTATGGACCTCGAGGAAGCAGCAACTACAATAGAGCGAAACCACCAGGTTGGCGGTCACAAAGAATAGTGAGAAGTCTGTGAAGATGATGAAAGAAAAAGATAAAAAAGGTATAATAGACAACGGCGGGCCATGGGAGCGGCCGGCATCATCGAGACCGAAAATGCCCCGTTCACAGAGGGCAAAGCAGTTCGCTCCTTTTGACGCGCTGACAGGTTTGTCCGAAAGGCTCAGACAGGCCGAAGAAGAACATGAGAGGGAGCTGCAACGTAAATGATAAAGGGAGTACATAACTACTCTGAGATAGGCAGGCTCAACAAGGTGTTGCTTCACCGTATCGGTTCCGAAGTTGACGGACTGGTCCCTGACAATTTCGCAAGACTGCTGTTTGACGACATCCCATATCTCAAGGTTGCACAGCAGGAGCACGACCGGTTCGCCGATATTCTGAAAAAGAACGGGATTGAGGTCGTCTACTATGTTGATGAGGTGGCTAAAGCCCTCGAAAATCCGGGTATAAAAGACCGCTTCATCAGAGAGATGCTCGATCAGACCCGCTTCACATCGCGCGGGGTCAGGGAAGCAGTCTACGCTTACCTTATAGTCCTGAAGCCGCAGCAGCTGGTCGAAAAGGTGATCGCAGGCATACGAAAGACCGATCTTACCGATTACAAGCCAAAGACACTTGCTGAGAAGATAGACGAGGCGTATCCGTTCTATATGGATCCAATGCCTAACATGTACTTTACACGTGACCAGGGAGCCTGTGTCGGAAATGGGATCAGCATTCATCACATGAGCACGGCAACAAGAAGAAGAGAGAGCCTGCTGCTGAGATACATGTATGACTTCAACAATGATTTTGCTCCGGCCGGGACTGAGAAATGGTACGACTACAGCGATCCGTACAGCCTGGAGGGCGGCGATATACTGGTGCTCAGCAGGGATATCGTTGCGATAGGCCTTTCCGAGAGAACCACGGCGGCCGGCATAGAGACATTCGCAAGTAACCTGCTGACCGGCTCGGATTTTAAAAAGGTGCTGGTGTTCAACATTCCGAAGAAGAGAGCGTTCATGCACCTCGATACAGTATTCACGATGGTGGATTACGACAAGTTCTCTATCCATCCTGAGATAGAAGGACCGCTTCAGCTCTATGAGCTCAGCCTCGGAGCAGGCGGAGAAATACAGCTCAATTCGATGACCGATGATCTCGCCGCTATTCTCGCAAAAGAGCTCGGTCTGCCGGCTGTAAAGCTCATACGCTGCGGCGGCGATGACGTCATGGCGGCACAGAGGGAGCAGTGGAACGACGGTTCCAACACACTGTGCATAGCACCGGGCAGGGTCATCACATACGAGAGAAATTACGTCACAAACGATCTGCTCGACAGGAACGGCATAGAAGTGCTGACAATGCCAAGCTCGGAGCTTTCGAGAGGCAGGGGCGGCCCGCGCTGCATGTCGTGTCCGGTCAACAGAGATGATTTATAGGAGGGTATAATGGCAGTAAATCTTAAGGGAAGAAGCTTTCTGACACTTATGGACTTCACACCGGCAGAGATCAGATATCTGCTCGATCTCGCTCACGACCTGAAGGCCAAAAAGAGACTTGGAATAAAGGGAAAATCACTTGAGGGCAAAAATATAGTCCTTCTCTTTGAGAAGACATCGACAAGAACGAGATGCTCGTTCGAAGTCGCTGCAATGGATGAGGGAGCCGGAGTAACTTTTCTTGACAGCAAGAGCTCTCAGATGGGCAAAAAGGAAAGCATTGCAGATACCGCGAAGGTGCTCGGACGCATATTCGACGGTATAGAATACAGAGGATATGAGCAGGCTGTTGTAGAGGAGCTTGCTGCAGAATCGGGAGTACCGGTATGGAACGGGCTCACCGACATTGATCATCCTACACAGATACTTGCAGATCTTCTTACGATCGAGGAGCATATTGCCAAGCCGCTCAGCAAGGTAAAGGTAGTGTTTGTCGGCGATGTCAGAAACAACATGTCGTACGCGTGGATGTACGGATGTGCCAAGATGGGAATGGACTTTGTTGCATACGGACCTGATGAACTCTGTAACGGGGTGGATTCGGACGTGCTTGCGCGAGCTAATGCTGTAGCTGCTGAGACCGGAGCATCCATTACAGTCACAAGCGATGATGCATCGCTGAAGGGCGCCGATGTCATTTACACAGACATATGGGCTTCGATGGGTGAAGAAGACCAGATCCCTGAAAGAGTCAGGCTGCTGACTCCTTTCAAGGTTACAGAAGAGCTTATGGCAAAGACGGAGAACCCGGAATGCATTTTCATGCACTGCCTGCCTTCATTCCACGACTTTAAGACCACAATGGCTGCTGAGCAGCTGAAGCTCGGATATGATATCAGAGAGGTCACGGATGAAGTCTTCTCCGGTAAAAATTCGGTAGTATTCGATGAAGCCGAGAACAGACTGCACACGATAAAAGCGGTCATTGTTGCGACCCTCGCATAATAAAAAAAATAAGTTAAAGGAGATCTGTCAGAACATGGAATTCAAAATACCTGAATACAAAGCACCGGATTTTTCCTCGCCGAAGCTCGTGAATGCACCTGACTGCAGATTTGAAGCAGCAGACAGAGACGGCGTTGCTCCGGAGTACTTCCACAGCACATCGATGTTTCCCGAGTACTTCAAAGTAAACGGAGAGTGGAAGCTTGCCGAAGAGAGCAGGATGGACTCGAGCGTAGTGCTCAGACCTGACGGCAGGCTCGATGTAGTGGAAAACCGCAACATCTGCAAGGGAGACCTGGTGGCGCTTGGGAGAAGTGAGGACGGACATGAAGGGATATTCGTTCACACGAAAGGTTTTGAGGACGAAGAGGCAGAACTTGATGATCAGTTTGTTTTCCGTCAGGGCAGAAGCAGGGAAACTTCATATGCCCGCGACTATGACAGACTGTTTGATCTTCTGAACTACGAAAAAGAGCATGGAAACATTGTCTGGGTCATGGGTCCGGCATTTGCCTTCGATCATGACGCGAGAGCATGCATGCAGTCGCTGGTAGAGAACGGCTATGTAGATGCGCTGCTCGCCGGCAATGCGCTGGCTACCCACGATCTTGAGGGTGCCCTGCTCAATACGGCTCTCGGCCAGGATATTTATACACAGAAGTCACAGCCTAACGGACACTATAATCACCTGGATGTAGACAATAAGGTCCGCAGAAGCGGATCCATTCCTCAGTTCATAGAGGATTACGGTATCGACAACGGCATCATATACAGCTGTGTAAAGAACAAAGTGCCGATAATACTCACAGGCTCAATAAGAGACGACGGACCTATCCCTGAAGTCATAGCTGATGTATATGAGGGACAGAACGTCATGAGACAGACTGTGAAAAAGGCGACCACTGTCATCTGCCTTGCAACGATGCTGCATACCATCGCAACGGGCAATATGACACCGTCATTCAGAGTACTCGAAGACGGAACCGTAAGGCCGGTATTCCTTTACACTGTTGATGCTGATGAGTTTGTAGTAAACAAGCTCCTTGACAGAGGAAGCCTCGCCGCTACCACCATCGTAACAAACGTACAGGATTTCATCACGATCGTAGCCAACGGCCTCGGTCTTGAGTGGAAGAGATATTCATAAAATAAAAAGAAAGGGGACCACATGGGAGAAGTAAAGCATCTGATCAACATCACTGATCTGAGCGTAGAAGATATCGAACATCTGATGGAAACAGCAGATGATATCATTGCGCATCCTGATAAATACTGGGACAGCTGTGCGCATAAAAAACTTGCCACACTGTTCTTTGAGCCGAGCACCAGAACCAGACTGTCCTTTACGGCAGCAATGATGGAGCTGGGCGGAAACGTGCTTGGATTCGACCAGGCTCAGTCGAGTTCTTCAGCAAAGGGCGAGACGGTATCGGATACCATCGTAATGGCAGGATGCTATGCAGACATCATTGCTATGAGGCATCCTAAGGAGGGCGCACCGGTCGTAGGTGCTGTAAAGTCCACGGTCCCTATCATCAACGCAGGAGACGGCGGGCACTTCCATCCTACACAGACACTGACTGACCTCATGACCATCCATCGTAAGAAAGGTGAGATCGGCAATTTCACTGTAGGCCTCTGCGGAGATCTGAAGTACGGAAGAACGGTACACTCGCTCATCGATGCACTGCTGAGATATGAAGGCGTCAGATTCGTCATGATAGCTCCTGAGGAACTGAGGATCCCGGGATACATCCGTGACAGACTCAACGAAGCAGGCGTCGAATGGTGTGAAGTGGAGAGCCTCGAGGATGCGATCCCAGGACTCGACATACTGTATATGACGAGGATACAGCAGGAGCGGTTTGCGAACTGGGAAGAGTATGAGAAACTCAAGGACAGTTTCATTCTTACAAGGTCTATGCTGAAACCGGCAAAGGAAGATATGATAATCATGCATCCGCTGCCGCGCGTAAATGAGATCAGCGTGGACGTTGATGACGATCCGAGAGCGTGCTATTTCTATCAGGCACTTATGGGCAAATATATCCGCATGGCTCTCATACTGTATCTGCTGGGCATCAAATAAGGAGGTTTCATATGAACATAGACGGAATCAACACAGGATATGTACTGGATCATATCAAGGCCGGCAAGGGCTTCGAACTCTATCACCTCCTCGGTCTCGACAAGGCAGACTGCACTGTGGCTATCATACAGAGGGCAAGCAGCGAAAAGTACGGAGCTAAAGACATAATCAAGATCGATGCCGATATTCCGATCGACTACGATCTGATCGGATACATCAGTTCAGATATAACGGTCAATATCGTAAAGGACCGTGAACTCGTAAGGAAGTTCAAACCGGGCCCTCCTGTAGAACTCAGGAACGTCATTGAATGCCGCAATCCGAGGTGCATAACTTCAGTAGAGAGAGGCATACCGCAGAGGTTCAGACTCGTAGACAGGGAATCGAGAGATTACCGCTGCGTATACTGCGATACACTGTATCGTGAAAACAAGTAGAAGTACGGACTCCATGGCCGGGCCATGGAGTCCTTTAGATAATGATATGTCAGGAGACAATGATGAAAAAAACAGGAATATTTATCATGATACTTGCTGCAGCGATGATATTCGCACTTACGTTTACAGGATGCAGCAAACAGAATGAAAGTGAAGAACCTGCTGATGCAGCGGCTGAAACAGAAGCTGAGAAAGAAGCTGAGACTGAGGAAGGATCGGTGATCGACTATATGGTGCTGGTGAATCAGACTAATCCATTGCCTGACGGATGGGAGGAGGCTCTCGAGACCACGACCATAACAAATTCCGTAGGCGATGAAGTATATGTTGAGAGCAAGGCATACGAAGCGTACTGTGCTCTCAAGGAAGCAGTTGAAAAGGATCTGGAAGGCTATGACAAAGGAGAGGTCAGACTCGAGCTTGATTCAGCATACAGAAGCGTTGCCTCCCAGCAGAAGATAGTTGATGAATTCACCGAAAAGTACGGTGAGGATTATGTCAAAAAGTATGTAGCTGTTCCGGGATACTCCGAGCATCATACAGGACTTGCGCTTGACCTTTACTTCACTATAGACGGCAAGGATGTCTACGAGAATGAGGACCTGGTTCAGTATCCGGAGATCTGGGATGCGATCCATGCGAGACTGCCTGAGTTCGGATTCATACTTCGCTTCACTAAGGAAGGCGAGGCTATAACGGGTTACGCGTATGAGCCGTGGCATATCCGCTATCTGGACAGCCCTGAGATCGCAAAAGAGATAACTGACAAGGGAATAACACTCGAGGAATATCTGGAAAAGTAAACTGAATGACTTAAGTCAGGAGGAAGATATGGGTATTATTGCAGGATTCATGGTGCCGCATCCGCCTATGATAGTGCCGGATATAGGCAGGGGCAGCGAGGCGCAGGTGGCAGCAACAACTGCAGCTTATGAAAGAGTCGCGGATGAGATAGCCGCGATAGCGCCTGAAACAATAGTGATAACAAGTCCGCATTCCATAATGTATGCAGACTACTTTCACATCTCGCCGGGCAGGAGCGCGGCCGGAAGCTTCGCAGGTTTCAGGGCGCCGGGCGTAAGATTCAATGAAGATTATGACACAGAACTTGTCAGGGAAATCTGCCGGCTGGCTGATAAAGAAGACTTCCCTGCAGGTACTATGGGTGAACGCGATAAAGAGCTCGATCACGGCACTATGGTTCCGCTCTGGTTCATAAGAAACAAATATAAGGGCGGAAAGATCGTCCGTATAGGCCTTTCGGGACTCCCTCTTATAGACCACTACAGGCTCGGCATGATGATAAGGGAAGCTGCTGAAAACACCGGCCGCAGGGTCGTGATGGTGGCAAGCGGAGACCTTTCCCACAAGCTGCAGGAGTACGGGCCTTACGGATATGTACCTGAAGGTCCTGAATACGATGAGCGCATCATGGATGTGATGGGGCGTGCTGCCTTTGGCGAACTCCTTGACTTTGACAGTACGTTCTGCGACAAGGCTGCCGAGTGCGGGCACAGGTCCTTTGTTATTATGGGAGGGGCGTTCGACGGCACAGCAGTGAAAGCGGAAAGACTGGTACATCAGGATATTACAGGTGTCGGATATGGCATCTGTACATTCTACCCTGAAGGCGCAGACGAAAGCAGGCATTTCCTGGAACGTAAGATGGCAGAGATCGAAGAGGACCTGAAATCCAGGCGTGAGCAGTCTGATGAGTATGTAAGGCTGGCCCGTGAAGCCGTGGAGGCATATGTGCTGAAGCGCGAAGTGCTCGATATTCCTGAGGGGCTGCCTGAAGAGATGCTTTCGAAACAGGCGGGTACATTTGTCTCGATACATGAGCATGGAGAACTCAGGGGCTGCATAGGGACAATCGGTCCGACGAGGAGCAGTATTGCGGAGGAGATCATCGGAAACGCAATCAGTGCATCGACAAGAGACCCGCGGTTCCCTGCAATAAAGCCGGATGAGCTGCCATGGCTCGAAATAAATGTGGATGTGCTGGGTGAGGCCGAAGACATAGATTCCGAAGACGAACTTGATGTGAAGAGATACGGGGTCATAGTCAGCTGCGGGCGAAGGAGAGGCTTGCTTCTTCCTGATCTCGACGGCATAGACACGCCGCGGCAGCAGGTGGAGATCGCCATGAAGAAGGGCGGCATCCATAAGTTCGAAAAATATAAGCTGCAGAGATTCGAAGTGATAAGACACTATTGATATGGCTGTTTGTAAGGTATGCTTCAGGCACTGCAATATACCGGAAGGCGGACTGGGCTTCTGCGGAGCACGTACCTGCGCTGACGGAGAGGTGACTGCCGCAAACTACGGCAGGGTCACTTCACTTGCTCTGGATCCGATAGAGAAGAAACCTCTCGCAAGGTTCCATCCGGGCTCCATGATACTTTCTGCAGGCAGTTACGGATGTAATCTCAGATGCCCGTTCTGTCAGAACTATCAGATATCCTGGTCAGAAGAAGCCTACCGGTTCGCGGATAGAGCCGAATACATATCTCCGGAGGAAATGGCGGGCATAGCGCTCTCGTGCAGGGACAGGGGTAACATAGGCGTGGCGTTCACATACAATGAACCGCTTATCGGCTATGAGTACATCCGCGATACGGCAAAACTCGTACATGAGCAGGGCATGCTCAATGTGATGGTTACCAACGGGACTGCAGACCTGTCAGTGCTCGGCGAACTGATACCGTATATAGACGCGATGAACATAGACCTAAAAGGCTTCACCGATCATTATTACAATGAGGTACTGGGAGGCGATCGCGCGATGACGATGGCTTTCATCGAAGAAGCGGTGAAGCACTGCCATGTAGAACTGACAACGCTGATCGTTCCGGGGGAGAACGACAGCGAGGATGAGATGCGTGAAATGACGGAGTGGATAGCCGGCCTCACGAACGGAGAGGAGATACCTCTTCATATCTCGAGATTCTTCCCAAGGTTTCACATGACGGACAGAGACGCAACGAAGGTGAGGCTGGTTTACAGGCTTGCAGACATAGCCCGCGAAAGACTCCAGTATGTATATACCGGCAATTGTTAGGGAAAAGGGATTGAGAAAAATTACAGGAAAAGACATAAAAGCGGCGTTCCGCACATCATCGCCTATCATTGTGACATTTATAGTACTTGGGACAGGATACGGCATACTGATGCAGAAGCACGGCTTCGGACCATTGTGGTCGCTGCTTTCCGGAATAATCATATTCAGCGGCACCGCGCAGTTCGTCAGCGTGACGATGCTCAGCAGCGGGTCTGTTTTAATGGCCGGGCTCACTGCGCTCATGATATCTGCGAGGCATGTGTTCTTCAGCATATCAATGATAGGCAGATACCGCAGCGAGGGCAGACGCAGGGGCTACCTGTATTATGCTCTTTGCGATGAAACATATGCCATGCTCAGCAAGGACGACGGCCCTGAAGGCGTCAACGTCAGCAACTACAGGCTTCTGGTGACACTGTTTGATCAGAGCGCCTGGCTGATTGGATCCTTCCTCGGCGGATGGATAGGTACGCTGCTCACATTCAATTCAACGGGTATCGACTTTGCGATGACCGCGCTGTTCACGACAGTGTTTATACAGCAATGGATAGACAATAAATGTCATCTTCCGGCTGTGCTGGGAGTCATAGCGACTCTTGCATGCCGCATCTTATTCGGTCGCGATATATTCCTCATTCCGGCCATGATCATTATTATCGGGGTGCTGACCGTTGCGCGCGGAAGGATAGAGCCGGAGGGAGGTGAGCACAATGCCTGATTACAGACACGCGATGATCGTGATAGCCGTGATGGGTCTTGCTGTACTTGCCACAAGAATAGTGCCGGTGCTCATCTTCGGCAGAGGAGAAAAGGTACCGGAGTTTATACTTTACCTGGGGCGCGTGGTACCATACACTGCCATGGGACTGCTCATAGTATACTGCCTGAGAGATATGCCGGTGCTTGAGGCGCCTCACGGGCTGCCGGAGTTAATATCGCTGGCGGTCGTTACCCTTACATATCTGTGGAAACGAAACACCATACTGAGCGTAGTGATCGGAACAGCTCTGTACATGTTCCTTGTACAATCAGTATTCATATAAAAACAAGCTTCAACAGGGGGAAAAGAAAGCAGTGAATGACCTCTTTACCGAAAACACAGGTCATATAGAAAAGTACATACTGGTCGCAGTGGCATCAGGAAATGAAGAGGCCGCCTGGGACTCTCTTGACGAGCTTTCGGATCTTCTTGATACAGCGGGCGGAGAGACTGTGATGCAGACAGTCCAGAATCTGGCACATCCGGACAAGTCGACATATATAGGTAAGGGTAAGGCTGCGGAACTCCGCGAGTCGATAGAGATCCATGAAGCTGACGGCATTATCTGTGACGATGAGCTGACAGCATCGCAGATGCGCAATCTGTCCGAACTGACAGGAGCTAAGGTCATCGACAGAACGACACTCATACTGGATATCTTTGCAGCTCACGCCCGCACAAGAGAAGGCAAGCTGCAGGTAGAGATAGCTCAGCAGAAGTACAGATACGCAAGGCTCCGGGGAATGGGTGAAGCGCTTTCGAGACTTGGAGCTGGTATCGGCACCAGAGGTCCGGGAGAGACTAAGCTTGAGACGGACAGGCGAGTGATACAGAAGCGCATAAAAATATTATCGGACGATATAGAGGCCATGAAGAGGGCGCGCGATACTGCACGGAAGAAGCGTTCCGCGAATGCCATACCGACTGCAGCCATTGTCGGATACACCAATGCAGGCAAATCGACACTGCTCAACAGGCTCACAGGCTCGGACGTGCTGTCAGAAGACAAGCTTTTTGCGACCCTTGATCCAACGACGAGGATGGCGATGCTGCCTGACGGCCAGCAGGTGCTGTTTACCGATACTGTAGGATTCATCAACAAGCTGCCGCATAATCTGGTTGACGCGTTCCGAAGCACTCTGGAAGAAGCCGGATATGCCGACGTCATAGTACACGTGATAGATGCTTCAGACCCGCAGGCAGAGATGCACAGAAGGGTTGTCTATGATACACTCATAGACCTCGGAATAAACGACAAGCCGGTGATCACTGTCTGGAACAAGGCGGATCTGGTCGATGAGGACGCGCTTTTCAGAGACTTCGGAGCAAATGCTTCGGTGAAGATATCCGCAAAGACCGGCCGGGGCATTGATGAGTTTTATGATGAGCTTGCAAGGATACTCAGGGACAACCGTGTATACATAGATACGATGATACGGTACAGAGATACTGCTGTAGTGGCAGAGATAAGAAAGACAGGCCAGCTCCTCTCTGAAGAGTATGAGGAGGAGGGTATACATATAAAGGCATACGTGCCGCGTGCACTTGCCGCCAAACGGGAACTTTAATGATCAGACTGATTAAAAAACTGATGATATTTATTATACTTGCAGCCATACTGGTGCCTGGACTTAGCGCCTATGTGACGCAGTCTGTAAAAGATGATATAGCCGGAGTTGATACCGGCAGCGGCATAAGCGAGGCTGAGGCCGGGGAATGCAAGAGCATTGATCCGCAGTGCATACTGGTGCTTGGCTGTGCGGTGTGGGCAGATAATGAGCCCTCACCAATGCTCAGAGACAGACTGGATGCAGCTATTGCTCTCTACAAAGCGGGTGTTGCTCCCAAAATCCTGTTAAGCGGCGACAACAGCATTGTGGAGTACAGCGAACCGGACTGCATGCTGAAGTATACTCTCGCGCAGGGCGTTCCGCCTGAAGACATATTCCTGGACTACGCCGGATTCTCTACATATGAGTCAGTATACAGGTCTCACGCGGTGTTTATGGCAGACCGCCTGATAGTGGTCACGCAGAAATATCATCTGTTCAGGGCGCTGAAGGCATGTGAGGCACTCGGCATCAAAGCAAAGGGAGTGGCGTCCAACCAGCAGAAATACGCAGGAAGGTACTACAGAGAGGCACGGGAAGTGCTGGCCCGGAACAAGGACTTTTTCAAAGGAATCATAAAGGCAAAGCCAACGTATCTGGGCGATGAGATCCCGGTTGACGGGGACGGAACGGTTACTCATCTTAATTAGAAAGTAAGGTTTAGAAAAAAAATGAACGAAGCTGAAAAAAGGGGCCGCGCATACCTTGAAAGCAAAGGTATGAGCGACCGTATAATAGATTTCAAGAATACAGATATAACCGCAGAAAGCACCGCTCTGGCGCTCGATGTTGACGTAGACCGCATCTGCAAAGGACTGGCATTCAAGGGCAAGGGCGGAACTGCGATCGTAGTAATAGCATCGGGGAAGTCCCGTGTAAACAACGGAATGTTCAGGAATGTATTCGGGTTCAGACCGACAATGCTTCCGGCGGAGCAGACCGAAGAGCTGGTAGGCCACATCGCAGGAACCATCAATCCGTTCTGCCTTAAAGACACGGCAAAGCTCTATCTCGACCTCTCGATCAGAAAGCATGTGGGAGAGACAGTCTTCCCGGGCATTGGCGGAGAGGACTCTGTGGTTGAGTTGACCCCGGATGAGCTCGAAAAACTATCCGACCCGGTCTGCTGGGTCAAAGTGACCATTTGATTCTATTTCTTTACCACTTTTATTGCAGTACTGATTGCCTTCTCTGAGCAGACCAGCTTGCACAGATGACAACCTACACATTTGCTGCCAATCAGAAGAGGTCTGCGCGTTTCTTCATCGAATTTGATGGCCTGATGGCCGCCGTCCATGCACGAGATATAGCATCTGCCGCAACCATTGCATAAGTCATAGTCGAATACCGGGTACAGTATGGTATCTCTTTCTATGCTGTGATGATCGACTACCGTGCCTGCTGCACCGCCTATGAGAGCCTTCAGAGATGCTATGCCTTTGCACTTCATATAATTCTCAAGGCCTTCGATCAGGTCATCGATGATCCTGTATCCATACTGCATTACAGCTGTTGTTATCTGAAGGCTTCCGGAACCGAGAAGTAAGAACTCAAGCGCATCGTGCCATGTCTCTATTCCTCCCATGCCGCTTATGTGCTTGCCATTAAGTTCTTCGCATCTGGACAGATCCGAGATAAACCTCAGCGCTATCGGCTTTACCGCATTACCGGAGTAACCGCCGACAATGGATTTGCCTCTTACTGCAGGCTCTGCCACAAGAGTGTCGATATCAACGCCCGTTATGGAATTGATCGTATTGATGGCTGCGATACCGTCAGCCCCTCCGCGCTTTGCTGCGAGCGCGATCGGCACCATGTCTGTGATATTTGGCGTGAGTTTTGCAAGTACAGGCAGTGTCGTTCCTCTCTTGGTAGCCCTTGTGAACTTTTCCACCAGCTCCGGTGACTGGCCTATCGTAACGCCCAGATCATCATCTTCCATGTTCGGACACGAGAAGTTGCATTCGATCACCGATGCACCGGCTTTTTCACATTTTGCCGCAAGTTCTGTCCACTCCTGTTCGTTCTGTCCCATGATAGAGGCAATGATAACCTTTGTAGGGAATTCTTCTCTCAGTTTTTCAAAAATCTGCATGTTCTCTTCGACACTGTGATCTGAGAGCTGCTCGATGTTTTTGAATCCGATGAATGCGTTGGAGTGATGTCTGATTGCTGAGAACCTCGGAGAGGTCTCGTGCTGAGGAAAGCTGCAGATGGTCTTGAAAGAAGCC
The DNA here is from genome assembly GCA_045220485.1 of Anaerovoracaceae bacterium. Classification (GTDB taxonomy): domain Bacteria; phylum Bacillota; class Clostridia; order Peptostreptococcales; family Anaerovoracaceae; genus Crickella. The sequence continues at coordinate 26,759 of JBGUVT010000085.1, forward strand.
CCTGCCCATCCTGCTTCAAAAGCACGTTTGCACATGTCATAAGAGCTTGCAACTACCGACGATGACAGCAGGAAAGGGTTCTCCAGCTTTATTCCGCAGATATCAGTCGACAGATCAACCTGCCCTATCCTGCTTGCAGGGAGGAGATCGGAATTTTTTTTCACCTGCAGCAGGACCTCATGGATTTCAACCGGAAGACCTTTCTCGTTAAGCACACAGGCCTTTTCGCATGGGGCATTGCAGTACGTGCAGTCGCAGGTCAGCTTATTGACTGCTCCGATATAATTTCTGAAGTACAACGACTTGAGGATATTACCTACATCAGCATGCTGCGGACATGCGTTTGTACAAGGCGGATCAAGACAGACCAGACATTTGCTTACTTCGGATCTATCGAAAGCCGATACATATTTTTCAATGTTGCGATCCATGAATCCTTCACCTCCGTGAGTGTGCTAAATCATTATCAGTATTTTATAAATATTACACTATTTATTATATTTGATTGTTACCCTATAATACACTATTAAGAAATTATTTGTGAGAATAAATGTATGCAATAATCCGGATATATATGCCGGATGATGAACGGATCGAATAAATAATGACTATGAAAAAGAATCTATATGGAAAAAATGTGTTTGTGACAGGTGCTTCGTCGGGTATCGGCAGGGCCTGTGCCAGAATGTTCGCGATGAACGGATGTGATGTCACGGGTGTTTCCAGAAATACCGAAGAAATGACCGAGCATTTTGCAGGGGGAGGGAGCCTTACTCTCAGAAGGCTGGATGTCACAGATGAGACGGCGACCAGGGCATTTATAGAAAACCTTCCGCAGGTGGATATAGCGATTCTGTGCGCGGGCATGGGAGTTGCCGGACCGGCGGAGACAGCTCCGTCAGATCTGACCAGAAAGCAGATGGAGGTCAACTATTTTGGCACACTGAACGCGGCTCAGCCGTGTCTCACACGAATGCGTGCACGGGGCAATGGTCTGCTGATAATAATCGGCTCAATAGCCGGCAGAGTATCGATCCCGATGCAGAGCCAGTACTCCGCGAGCAAGTATGCTCTTGAAGCATTTACTGATGCTGTCCGTATGGAGATGAAGCCGTATGGTGTCAAAGCCTGCATCATTGAGCCAGGCGATACAAAGACCGGCTTCACTGCAGCAAGAGAGACACAGGACGCCGGAGGCGCCGGCTACGGTGATATTCTGGAGAAAAGCGTCGAAAAGATGGCATCTGATGAGCAGAACGGAAGATCGCCTGAAAGCGTCGCAAAGGTGGCTCTTGCTTTGGCGGCAAGAAAAAACCCACCGGCAAGAGTTCCGGTAGGTATTGATTACAAAGCACTCATGCTGCTTCTGCGTGTGATGCCTGACAGGGGCAAGGAATTCATACTCAGCAAGCTATATCTGCCGAAGTGATCACATTGAGTGCTTCTTTTCCATTATCTTATCGATCGCGTGAATGAGTGAGTATCTGAAGCCGGTCTCCTCAAGAGCGCTGATTCCCACGATAGTGGTCCCTCCCGGGGTGCATATGGCATCCTTGAGCTCACCGGGATGCTTTCCGCTTTCCATCATGTATTTAGCAGTGCCGCTGATCATCTGCGGCACTATTATATATGCCTGAGCTCGGCTCATGCCGTTCTTTACGAGGCCGTCTGCCATCGCTTCTATAAATACATCGACAAATGCAGGCGCACATCCCGCCCCCGTGCCGCCAAGCGACAGAAGTTCTGAACTGAAATACTCGATCTGCGCGATCTGTCCGAACACGCCTTCGAATAGAGCGAGCTGTTCAGGCGTGAGCGAATGTGTTGCCTCTGCTACTATGATACCTTCACCGATGGCGATAGGAGTATTAGGGACGGTGCTGATATGATTGAAACCATCTCCAAGGTAGCTTACATAATGCGCATAGTCTATGCCGGCCGCTATGGAGAATAAAGGCTTGTTTCTGAACGCGTCAGCTGCTGCCTTTACTACACTCTCTACCTGCTGAGGCAGAACTGCGATAACGATGATGTCGCTTGCTGCCGCGACTTCTTCAGCACCGGCGCATGCATTGATGCCGCGTTTTTCACATGCCGCGTGCAGTTTGTCCATGTTCCTTGCACATGCGAATATTGACGAAGGTTCCACTACGTCTTTCATAAGCAGACCGTCGCATATAGCGCTTGCCATGCTTCCAAAACCGACAAAACCGACTCTTGCATTCCTGAAATCCATATTCTTCACCATCCTTTCTGAACAGTATCGATATTCTATCACGAAAGACACACGGTTTTATATCATAATGTGAGCGCTTCGCGTGCTATAATGGTTTCATAGATTGCAGCATGAGGTATACCATGAGATTCAGAAACTTCCTTATAGTCGTAAAAGACATAGAAAAGTCGAAGCAGTTCTATCACGATCTGTTCGGATTTGAAGTGCTTGTCGACTTTGACGGCAATATGATACTTACGGACGGACTTGTGCTTCAGGAAGAGAAGTACTGGAGGGAGTTCCTGCAGAGGGATGTCATACCCGAGAATAATTCCAGCGAGCTATACTTTGAGGAGAGCGACATTGAAGCCTTCGTCGAAAAGCTGGAGCACCTGTATCCGGATACAAAGTTTGTCAATAAGCTGATGACTCACTCATGGGGACAGACAGTAGTCAGGTTTTATGACCCGGACGGCAACCTGATAGAAGTCGGGACACCGGTTTAGGAGGAGATCCTGAGATGGCTGACGGCAAATGGGTAATGACAGAGGAGGATTCAAAGAGAGTTGATCTGACTCACGGCGGCTCCGGCCTGCAGAATCTGCGGAACCTGCCAAACTACGGTAAGCATAAAGCTGTTGATGACCGTGACGGAAAGGCTGCATCGAAGTGCGCCTTCTGCGGATCGGATAATCTACAGACAGGCTTCGGCGGTTTTGGAGAAGGTTTCGGATACAAGTCGTTCAAATGCAGGGGCTGCGGCGGCACGACCGATTTCGTGTATAAGGATGAAGCAGGAAAATTCTTTAAATAGCATAATCAATGGCAATACATATAGTACTTGTAGAACCTGAAATACCGCCCAATACAGGCAATATAGCAAGAACGGCCGCTGCTACAGACAGCGTACTGCATCTTGTAAAACCGCTCGGCTTCAGCCTTGACGAAAAGAGCCTGAGGCGCGCCGGCCTGGACTACTGGCCATATGTCAGACTTGAAGTCCATGAAAGCCTTGAGGAATTTCTTGAGAAATACGATGGCCGCAGAATGTGGCTGTCGACGACAAAAGGCGATAAGCTTTATACAGAAGCAGACTTCAGAGATGAAGACATGATACTCTTTGGACGCGAAACTGCCGGCCTGCCGAAAGAATTCATCGATGCAAATAAAGAATGGGCGATACGCATACCGATGAGCAGCGACACACGCCTCAGATCGTTCAATCTGTCAAACGCCGCAAACATAGTGCTTTTTGAGGCACTGAGACAGCTGGGCTTTCCGGGACTTGAATAAAAACAACAGGAGGACCGATCATGAAGAAGTTTAACGCAGATTATTTCAGTGACTGGGATTATAAAAAGCATGCAAGATTTTGCACCGCGCTTTATCTTGCGCTTTATGCTTTTGATATGACCTTTTCGTATTTCATCATAAAAAAGGTAGCAAAAAAGGTTTCGTAATGAATAGAGCAGATAAAGCAGAAGAACTGTTCAGAAAAGGATATAATTGCTGTCAGTCGGTATTCGCGGCGTTCGCGGATGTGCTTGGCATGTCCGTTGAAGAGGCGGCAAAGATAGCCAGCCCGTTCGGAGCCGGTTTCGGCAAAATGAGAGAGGTATGCGGCGCTGTGAGCGGAATGACGCTCGCAGCAGGATATCTGAAAGGCTATGACGATCCGGCGGACTATGAGAGCAAAAAAGAGCTGTACAGGCTCATTCAGAACATGTGCGCGGAGTTTAAGGAGCATGAAGGCACTATCATCTGCAGAGATCTGCTCGGTCTGAAAGAAGGGGAGGACCTGGCTGAGCCTTCAGTACGAACTGAGGAGTATTATCAGAGCAGACCGTGCATAGGCGCATGCAGAACGGCAGCCGGGATTGCTGAAAAGCATCTGCTGTAACGGCTGAAAGAGCAGACTGGATAATGGGTTTGGATAACAGAAGAGGATTAATCGAATGGCAACAGAAGATCAGACAAAGACACTGGAATATATTGACGGATATACTGATGAAATAACAGATGAGCTGTCAGAAGACGGCGGAGCTGCCGTCGCGCAGGTACCGGAACAGGAACCTGAACAGGAAATCAAGTACGATGTGGATATTGATAACAACATCGAATTTGAAGTAGAAACTGAGCCGGCTCCGCAGCCTGAGCCGCAGCCTTACGAGGAGACTGTCACCGAGACAGTAACCGAAGAGGTCACCTATGGTCCGGACTATAACCGCGGCTATGGCTATGACCGTGGGTATGGCTATGATCGCGGCTATGGATATAACCGTGGCTATAATCGCCGCAGAACTGCCTACAGACGGTGCAACAAGCATATTTTCACCTGGATATTCTCGTTTGTGCTGGGCATCTATGGTGTTGACAGGTTCGCCCGCGGCCAGATAGGGCTCGGACTTCTCAAAATGATGACCTTCGGGGGCTTCGGAATGTGGTATCTGGCTGATTTGATCGTAGCAATACTTGAGTCATACGCAGGGCCATACCGTAATCAGGAAGACCTGGAGTTCGATCAGTTCGGAAGATATACCTATTAGAAAGGGGTTTGGAAAATGCTTACACTTGAAAGAGCAAAAGAGCTAAATGATGCCGTGGTAACTGAGGAACATCTCAGACTCCATGCACTTAACGTAATGGCTGCAATGGGCGCCATGGCCGAGCACTTCGGAGAAGATAAAGAGCACTGGATGGCCGTCGGTTATCTGCATGACTACGACTACGAGCAGTATCCTGACGAACATCTTCTGCACACGGAGCAGCCGCTGCTCGACGCGGGAGTCGATCCTGAAGACGTGCGCGCGATACTTGCACACGGCTATGGCCTGATAAATGATATTGAGCCGCTCACCAATATGGAAAAGTCGCTCTATACAGTCGATGAACTGACAGGAATAATCCAGGCATACGCGATCCTCAGGGGAGAAGGAATCATCGGCATGCAGCCTAAGGGCTTCATGAAGAGATTCAAGGATAAAAGATTCGCCGCCAAGTGCGACCGCGAGCTGATAAAAGACGGCTGCGCACGCCTCGGAATGGAGCTTCGCGATGTGGCAGAGATCTGCATCAGAGGCATGGAGGAGCACGCGGAAGAGCTCGGACTGACTGGAAAACCTGCAGAAGAATAACTGGACCTCGGGATGGACGATAACAGGAAAGGCGCGCTGCTGATAATCCTGGCCGGTACATGCTGGGGAGTGATCAGCATATTTATTAATTACCTTTCTGCAGCCGGCCTCGGGGAGATGCAGATATCGTTTCTGCGTCAGCTTTTTGCCGTTCTGGTATTCACGCTGATCATATTTATACGTGACCGGTCGAAATTCAGGATACCCGTGAAAGACCTCGGCCTTCTGATGATAGTCGGATTCATTAACGGCGTACTGTTCAACTTCCTGTATTTCTACACGATCATAAACAGCCGGGCATCGATCGCCGTAGTGCTGCTGTATACATCTCCGGTTTTCGTAATTATACTCGCGAGGATTTTCTTTAAAGAGAAGATAACCGGACTCAAATTCATCGCGCTGGTTCTGACGGTAATCGGCTGCGTGTTCGTTACGGGAGTGATAGGAGAAGGATATATGCCTCCTCCGGCCGCGATCCTGACCGGCGTACTGACGGGGCTTGCATATGCCCTCAACAACATACTGACAAGCGCGGCTGTAAAAAGAAATGATCCGGTTACGGTAACTTTCTACACTTTGCTTTTCAGCTTTGTGTTCCTGATACCGTTCAGCGGATGGAACAGTCTGACTACATTGTGCAGAAGCAACCCGATGATACTTGCCGTTGCATTTCTCATGTGTATTGTAACAGCGGTGCTGGCGCAGTATTTCTTCTCTTTAGGGCTTGGACTGATAGAGAGCGGAAAGGCTGCCATTTACGGAGCGACCGAGCCGATAGTAGGATCGCTGGTAGGCATCCTTATATTCCACGAAGAATCAAATCTCATGAAAATAGCCGGCATCATCATGGTCGTTGCAGCGATACTGCTGATCGGTAAAAGCGATGCGGAGCAAGAGGGGGATAACAGATGAAATATCTGAACATATTGCTGATTTTCATACCGATAACGATATATGGAAAAATAGCTGGATTCTCGGATTCCATGCTTTTCATATTCAGTGCGCTTGCAATTATTCCTCTGGCAGGAGTTATGGGCAAGAGCACCGATGATATCGCCTGCTTCTGCGGACAGAAGATAGGCGGACTGCTGAACGCTACGTTCGGAAATGCGACCGAACTGATAATCGCCTTCGTAGCCATGAAGGAAGGTCTCTTCGATGTTGTAAAAGCGTCTCTTGCAGGTTCTGTGATCGGCAATATACTCCTGGTTCTTGGCATGTCTATGCTGGCAGGCGGAATCAAGCATAAGATACAGAGATTCAATATACATTCAATCAATATCACCTCGAGCATGCTCCTGTTCTCGGTGCTGGGACTCGGCATACCGGCGATCTTCACACACGCACTGCCTGAGTCCAGTCTTACAACGGAGTACGAGGGGTTCAGCGTTGTAGTTGCACTCCTGATGCTGCTGGTGTATGTTATGCAATTTGTATTTACCTTCGTGACACACCGTTCGCTTTACGAGGAATCGGTGCCTGGTGAAGAGGAAAACCATAACGCAAACCTGCCTCGCGCAATCATAATGCTGATTGCTTCTACCGTTGCCATAGCTGTTATCTCGGAGATCTTCGTCGGCACTGTGGAGCCTATGGCGGAGAGTGCCGGCCTCCACAAGACCTTCGTCGGTATCATACTGGTTCCTATTATCGGCAATGCTGCCGAGCACTCATCAGCTATTATCATGGCTATGAAGGACAAGATGAACGCCGCGATCGAGATCGCGCTCGGATCGAGCCTGCAGATCATTCTGTTCGTGATACCAGTGCTGACTCTGCTCAGCCTGTTCTTCACACCTATGAGCATAGTCTTCACACCGTTCGAACTGGTTGCGGTAACGGGTTCAGTTCTGATAGCGAACCGTGTCGCATCGGACGGAGAGTCCAACTGGCTGGAGGGCCTTCAGCTGGTGACCGTATACATCATGATAGGCGCAGCGTTCTTCTTTGTATAAAGGAGATATATGAGCAGATTTGACATAGTTTTCATTGGAACAGCCATACTTGATTCAGTAATAAAGGGCTTCGACCCTGAGCCTGTTTCAGTGGCCGGATTCAGAGCGGAAAGCGGATCGATCAATGCCGGAGGAGAAGGGGTCAACGGGTCCATTGCCTCGGCAAAGCTGGGCATGAAAAGCACTCTTCTGTGTTTCCTCGGAAATGATCAGGCGGGTGATCTTATAGAAGTCGAGCTGGAGAAAAACGGTGTGGACACAGGCTGCATAGTGAGGACTTCAGAAAACCCGACTCCTGTAACGACGATTTTCGTTGCTGAAGACGGGAACCGCAAATCGATAACCAACAATGCCCACAGTTACAACTTCCATCCGGAGCAGTATCCGGACAGATTTACAGATACAAAGGCGGTGGTTATAGGGTCGCTGTTCAGAGCGCCCTTCAACGACCCGGAAGTCGTACGGGCTGTCGTAACGGAAATACACTCAAAGGGGATACCGGTATTTGCCGATACAAAGATTCCAAACTTCAGGAAGCTCACGCTGGATGACATAGCAGATTCACTTTCAATGATAGACTATATAACTCCTAATGAGGATGAAGCAAAATTCTTCACCGGCGAAGAGGAACCTGAAAAAATGGCAAAAGCTTTCCTCGAAAAAGGAGTTAAGAACGTGGTCTTAAAACTCGGCGGCAGGGGCTGTCTGCTGATGAACAGCGATGAGACTATATTTGTGCCTGCGCATAAGATCGATGTGGTGGATGCCACGGGAGCAGGCGACAACTTCATGGCCGGCTTT
>JBGUVT010000086.1:0-2327 GCA_045220485.1 Anaerovoracaceae bacterium
CACCGTCGATGGCGCGATGGCAGGCCTCAGAATAAAGATGCCGTCTACATCTATCTTTGTGCCGTCTGTAAGCTCTATGGAATCGCACTTCATGCCGCCGTCAAGCTTCTTTACCGGCAGCTTTAGTACTTCTGCGTTTTCAGCATCTGTTTTGTAACCGAAGCTGGTGTAGATATACAGCTTGCCGCAGATCTCTTCCAGATATTTTATATCGTGCTCCATGCGCTCATCCGTGCAGTATACGGCAGCAGTCTTTCCCTTGTACAGGAATCCGTCACATGTAGCGCAGTAGCTAACGCCAGCACCCAGAAGCCTTGCCTCGTTCTCCATCCCTTTGGCAGCAGCAATGCCTGTGGAGAGCAGCACGGTACGTGCTTCAAACATCTCGTTGTCTGCGAGTATCATGTAGCTGCCGCCCATATCGGCGATGTTGGTAACGCGCTTGTCGACAGGCTCGAGCCCCAGCTCCTGAGCCTGCTCGCTGAACTTCTTATTCAGGTCCGCACCGCTTACCATCGGTACACCCGGGTAGTTAGCTATCTTCTCTGACTTGCCCACCTTATCGCTCAGCTCATTTGAACCGAACCAGATTATATCCTTATTGTGCAACTTCAGAGTAAGTGCTGCAGAAAGACCCGCAGGTCCAGTCCCTATAATTGCAACATCAAACATAAATACCCCTTTCATGATCAGTGTAAAGAAGCCTCAAAAGTTTCTCCCCGGATACTTTTGGATCTCAGGTTACAGTGCCTTAGACAGCTCTATCTGGCGGCGCAGCCAGCTGATCCATGCGTCAAAGCCTTCGCCCGTCTTTGCCGACACGAAGAAGACCTCAGACAGCGGATTCAGAGCGTGTACTCTCTCAACGAATGCCTCGTCATCAAACGCAAAGAACTTGCGTGTGTCTGTCTTGTTTACCAGTACAGCCTGCGTAACGGTGAACATGAGAGGATACTTCAGCGGTTTGTCATCACCCTCAGGTACCGACAGTATTTCAATATTGATATTAGCGCCTGTATCCTGCTCAGCAGTGCATACCAGGTTGCCGACGTTCTCAAGGAAGACGACATCGAGATCCTTTGTGTCGAACTCGTTGATCGCGGCCTGTGTCATAGCGGCATCCATGCAGCACTCTCCGCCTGTGTGTATCTGCATCGAACGGACTCCTGCCTCTGCCATCTTCTCAGCATCTACAGTTGCCTCAATATCCGCCTCCATGACGCCTATATTATATTCATTGCCCAGCTCGGCTATTGTGCGCAGAAGAGTCGTGGTCTTGCCGGCTCCCGGCGATGCCATAACGTTCACCATGAAGGTGCCGTTCTGCTTGTTCTGCGCCCTCACTTCTGCAGCAATGCGGTCATTTTCTTCAAAAATGCCTACATTTACATCTATTACTCTTACATTGTTTTCTGACATATCTTTTTCCTCATTCTAACCAATATATTCAAGTATTTCCTTGATGCGTTCTCCGACCCACTCGGACAGAGCGATTATGCCCTCGCCGGTTGCTGCCGACACCATGAACACAGGTGCTTCAGGGCAGCATTCAGCTAAATTCTGCATGAATCTTCCCGGGCTGAAATCGAATGCTTCCATAGCGTCGATCTTGTTGACTACGACTACATCAGCCTTTGTGAACATCAGAGGATACTTGAGAGGCTTGTCGTCACCTTCAGGTACCGACAGTATCACGAGGTTGATCTGAGCTCCGGTATCGAATTCCGCAGGGCAGACCAGATTGCCTACGTTCTCAAGAATGACGACGTCGAGATCCTTTGAATTGATCTCTTTGAGTGCCTGACGGCTCATGTCGGCATCAAGATGGCACATGCCGCCCGTGTGGAGCTGAACCGCAGGTATGCCTGCATCCAGCATTGTCTTTGTATCTACATCGCCGTCGATGTCAGCCTCAAGAACTCCTACTCTGCAAAGCAGCCTCAGCTGCTCCACCAGTCTGAGTATGGTGGATGTCTTGCCGGACCCCGGTGAGCTCATTACATTGATATATACAGTTTTTTCAGCTGCCAGTTCTTCGCGCAGCTTATCAGCATCCGCATCGTTGTCCGCAAGGATGCTTTCCTTAAGGTCGATAATTCTGATTTCTTCCATTTTCTGTACTTCTTCCTCCTTTATATTTATTCTATCCCGTTTGCGGGAGGAGTTTTTTCTGAAAAGTTACAAATTCGACGATCTTATTTTATATGTGTAACTTTTTTGTGTTTCTGTCTTTTATAGCCGGTTATGTCCATATAATGGTGTAAATTGAAAATGAGCCAACGCTTGTACCTTTAGGTATAATGAAGTCGCGACACTTTATTAACCGA
>JBGUVT010000087.1:0-11193 GCA_045220485.1 Anaerovoracaceae bacterium
TCGTAGAGATTCAGAGCATAGCGGTCTGTCATACCGGAAATCAGGTCTTTTACTGCGACTTCCGTGCCCTCCTCTTCTTCGATTTGCTTATATATACCCGGTATCTCGTCGGAATGATCGAGATAGTATCTGTACAGAGAACTGATTATCCTGTCGACTTTATCAAGATCAGAAACGCCTCTTACCTCAGTCGAATTGTAAACATTTCTGAACATGAATGACCGGAGTCTTCCGAGAGAATCGGCAAATTCAGGAGATAATGATATCTCGTCACGGCCTTCGCTATTTTTGCAGAGATCGACTATCAGATTGTTGATCCGGTCGGAATGAGTACTTCCGAGTATCTCTATCTCGCGTTCAGGAAGCTGCTCAAACGTGATGACACCACTCCTGACAGCATCGTCAATGTCATGATTGACATATGCTATACGGTCGCAGATCTTAACGATCTGTCCTTCAAGAGTCATCGGTCTTACGCTGCCTCTGTGGTTAAGGATGCCGTCTCTCACTTCATATGTAAGATTAAGGCCTCTGCGTCTGGAAGTATCCTCAATAAGATCTACAGTCCTTAGGCTCTGTTCATTATGAATAAAACCGCCGGGATGGATCCTGTTAAGTACTTTCTCACCGACATGCCCGAATGGAGTATGTCCAAGATCGTGACCCAGTGCGATAGCCTCTGTAAGATCCTCGTTGTAAGCAAGTATTCTCGCCACAGTGCGTGCTATCTGAGACACTTCGAGCGTATGTGTCAGACGCGTCCTGTAATGATCTCCCTCAGGAGCCAGAAAGACCTGCGTTTTATGTATAAGCCTTCTGAATGCCTTTGAATGCACTATGCGGTCTCTGTCTCTCTGAAAATCCGTTCTGAACTCGCACTGCTCCTCAGGGAATCGTCTTCCTTTTGATTCAGCAGCCTTGCATGCAAGAGGTGAAAGAATCTCATATTCTCTTTTTTCGATAGCTTCCCGGTTATTCATTTTCCGCTTCGTTCTCCTCTGAGAATGAGGCGCCGAGCATGTCCGTTATCCTCACATCAAATCCGTCAATATCATAGTCAAGAGCCAGTCTGAAATCATAGTCGGCTTCCTCTCCAAGGAGCTTGGCAGCGGCGATATCAAATCTGGCGTCTCTTACGCTGGCTTCTTCGCCGGTAAGACGGTTGAATGTATTGAGATCATGAACATACCATTTGCGGAACTTCGATATCTCTGAAGCCAGCGCATCAATGTCAGATTCACTCATGTCTTCCATTATCAGTCCGTCAAACACTCTCCCCATGGATTCGACCATAACATAAAGATCGGTCTCACTGTCCGGAAGATGGTCAAGAAAACCATCAAAATAAGAGTTCATATGTTCGGCGAGTTTTTCACGGTCTACATTGCGGATGAGATCCTTGATAAGGTTTTTTTCTATATATTCATCTTCTTCGAGAAGAGCTGCCAGGTTTTCAAAATACTGGAACTCATCTGCAGAGTCTATATCAAGTACCCGGTAAAATCTGATCTTGTCCATATATAATTTAAATACGTTGATTCAAGTGCTATAATAATTATATTGACAGAGCAATATCGCTCAAATTCCATATTCTGACAGAATATTATAGCATACGGAGAGTGCAAAATGAAGATATACGTGTTCTGTAATCAAAAGGACAGATCCAGGGCAGCTTACAATGATTTCATACCGCTGGTCAAAGAATTCGGCTATGAACTATCTGAAGAATTTACTGGTGATGAGGATCTGCTTGCCTGCATAGGAGGCGATGGTACATTCCTCAGTTTCGTCCATAAATGTGGTTTCCCTGGCATTCCTATTATTGGTATAAACACAGGACATCTTGGTTTCTTTCAGGAAGCTCTGCCTACAAATCTGCGGGAGACTATGGAATACATCTCAAAGGGTGAATACCAGCTTCAGACCGTAAGTCCTGTTCAGGCAAAGATAATCACACGCAGGGGAGAATTTCTTCGTACCGGACTCAATGAAATTGTCGTAAGAGGACCGTACTCACACGCATCGCATTACGAAATATCGATTGACAGAACAAAGATCCAGGACTTTTCCGGTGACGGTATCATAATATCAACGCCTGTAGGATCAACCGCTTATAACTACTCTCTTGGCGGATCACTAATCTCACCTGATCTGGATGTACTTCAGCTCACCCCTATCGCTCCGATGAGCACGAGCGCATACAGGTGTTTCAAATCGAGCCTTATTCTTCCGTCGCGTGAGACTATAACCATAGCCGGGACAGGCAGATGCGAAGGCGGTACTGTACTTGTATCTTTTGACGGCCGCACTCACGAATTCGGAGGAGTACTTAAGATGGAAATCACCCATTCAGACAAAGAGATCCATCTCATCCGTACAAAAGCGTACGATCACTGGAGCAAGCTCTCGAGCAAACTTCTATAATGCTCTTTTTTCAGCATAAATCAACTCAAAACAGCGCCTATAAAGCGCTGTTTTTTAGTTTGTCTATAGCCTTTCTGATATCATCCGGAAGCCCTGTCCTGAAGCTCATTCTTTCCTTCGTTACAGGATGATCGAATTCAATATAGTAAGCATGTAGGGCCTGGCGGTCTATCAGCTGAGTACCTCCACCATATAGTACATCTCCGGTTATGATGTGCCCTATGTGTGAAAGATGTACGCGTATCTGATGTGTTCGTCCGGTATGCAGAATCACTTCAACAAGCGTATGCGGTCCGTAATCTTTCGAATCGCAGCGTTCAAGCACATTTACTTCGCTTAGAGCGTTCTTTCCGCCTTCGTACATTACTTCACGGCGTATCGAGACCTGATCAGGTCGTCCTACCGGAAGATCGATATCAAAGTGATCTTCTGCGACATTGCCTTCTACCAGTGCATAGTATTTTTTTACGACAGTATTGCGCCTCATCTGTGATGACAGTTCATTCTGCGCATTAGCATTTTTCGCAACTATAATTATGCCGGATGTGTCCATGTCGATGCGGTTGGCAAATCTTACTTTGAACGACTGACCGCTGTCAATCATGTACTTCATTACACCGTTTGCGATGGTATGCTGCGGATGTCCTTTGGTAGGATGCACGATAACGCCGGGCTGTTTATTTACAAGAATGAGATCATCGTCTTCATAGACGATATCGAGCGGAATATCCTCCGGCTCAAAGTCACTTGTCTCAGCAGGAAGCCTCACACCAATGACATCACCGACCCCGGGTTTTATGTAACCCGGAGTCGGTGTTCCGTTCAGATCTACCAGGGACTGATACTTCATCTTTGTCCTGAACCTTGCGGAAAACCTGTAGTTTTTCCTGAGGATCTGATTGATGGTCATCCCTGATTCTTCAGTTGTAACAGTATGTTCGTATTTTGCCATTATTTAACGGAGCTGTGCACCGCACTTTTTACCGAGCACCTTGATTATTCCGTTCATTTTCTTTTCTATCTGCTTTGAAGTCATTGTTGAATCATCGTTTCCGATCCTGATGCTCAGCATGATTGACTTCTTTCCGGCCGGGATCTGCTTTCCGCGGTATTCCTCCACAAATTTCAGATCCTTTACCATGTACTTGATAGCTTCCTTTATCTCAGCCCATGTCATCGACTCATCGACAAGAAGCGAGAGATCCTGCTCTACAAGCGGATACTGCGGAAGATGTCTGAACTCATTTGTCCTTGACGGATAAGGCTCAAGCATTGCGGTATCAAGCTCGAACGCTGCTGCGCTGATAAGCTTTATGCCGGATTCAGAGAGAGCCTGTACCGATATCAGTCCGATGGATCCGACGATCTTCCCCTCTTCTATTACGTTGAGCCATACTTTTTCGTCTGCCCATGAAGGCTTATCCTTCTGCTTGAATGTCAAAGGTCTGAAGTGGCAGTATCCGGACATTCCCTCGATAACACCCTTTACTTTGAAGAAAAGTGTTTTTGCATCCTTTCCTGCAAATGCTCCGCTGAGCATGTTTTTATGAACAGGCAGTACCTCGTCCGGACTTGATGGACTGTATTCGCCCTTTTCAAATACCTGAGCAGCTTCAAACACTGCAAATTCGTCGAAGAATCTGTGGTTTTTCTCGATTGTCTCGAGCATTCCCGGTATAAGCGATGATCTGAGGGATCCGAGCTCAGGTGCAGGTGGTGTTGCGAGTTTAACGGAATCGTCAGGATCTATACCCGCAGCGCGGATGTACTTCTCATCGATCCACGGATAAGTGAATATCTCATTCATTCCGCATCTGAACGCAAGATACTCCCTGAGTCTTCTTGCCAGGTCAACTTCTACCTGATGTATTGCATGCTCAAACTTGACCGGAAGCGGCTGCTTCTTGAAGTATTCGTATCCGATAAGTCTTGCAATATCTCCAAGTATGTCATCATGGATGGAAACATCACCTGTAGATCTCCATGTAGGAGCTTTGCAGTGATAAGTCCCGTCTTCGAATTCAACTTCATACCCAAGTCTGTTGAGAATATCTTCTATTTCAGATCTTTCGATAACTTCACCAAGCCTCCTGTCGAGGAAGTCCTGTGTTATATCGATGGCAGCTTTATCTGTCTTTACAGGGTAATTGTCAGTAAATGCCGAGAATACGCAGTCAGGATAGATCTCCTTAAACAGAGAGAGAGCCATTGCAACACCGAGATCTGCTCTCTGTGTATCTATACCTTTTTCGTATCTGAGTGCGGAATCTGTCTTTTCATTAAAGTAAGCCGTAGTACGTCTGATTCCCGGAGCTGTGAATACAGCGCATTCCAGAATTACTGAATTTGTTGTATCAAGAACCGAATCATCCTTGCCGCCCTTGATTCCTGCCAGGTTCAGAGGTTTATTGGCATCGCAGATAACAAGATGGTCATGCGTGAGCACAAGATCCTTTTCATCAAGGAGAAGCAGCTTTTCACCGTCTTCTGCGAGTCTGACTACGATCCTGTCACCGTCTACATGAGTGCTGTCATAAGCGTGCTGCGGTGCTCCTACTGCAAGCAGAACGAAGTTTGTGATATCAACCAGTGCGTTGATCGGTCTCATTCCCGCATTGGTGATAAGAGTCTTCATCCATGCAGGCGATTCCTTTACATATACATTATCGATCTTTGTTGCAGTAAATCTGTTGCATCTTTCAGGCTCACGTATTTCAACCGGATACTCAGGAAGCCCCTCAGGGAGTTCACTGCTCAGTTCATTGAAAGGAACCTTGTAGATAGCAGCCAGTTCTCTTGCGACTCCATAGTGCCCCCAGAGATCAGGTCTGTTGGAAAGCGACTTGTTGTCGATCTCAAGAATGACGTCATCGAGTCCGGCTGCTGCAGCAACACACTGCCCTACTTCACATTCAACTCCGAGTTCAGTGAAATCCACGATTTCTCTTTCGTCTTTTGGCGGATAAATATCAGCCAGATAAACTTCTGTTGAACCGCAGATCATTCCGTAAGATGACACACCTCTCAGCTTAGTCTCCTTGAGCTTAACAGGCTCACCTTCACCGTGCCATACAACTTCGGAGCCTGGCTTGGCAACGCAGACTTTATGGCCTGCTGTAAGATTGCTTCCTCCGCATACGATCTGCTTCAGTTCATCTTCTCCGACATCTACAATGCAGACTTTAAGTGCGTCAGCGTTTGGATGAGCGTTTACCTCTTTGATTTCTCCTACAACGATGTCATGGAACTTCGCTGCAGTATCAATAACATCCTCGACCTCTACAGTTCTCATTGTGAGGTCGTATGCTATCTGGTCATATGTGAGATCTGCAGGCAGATCGACATATCTGCTGATGAATTTCATCGAAATATTCATAGCTTACCTCCTTCTCTACTTGAACTGCTTGAGGAATCTCAGATCAGCGCTGTGGAACAGTCTTACATCATCTACTCCGTAGCGCATCATTACCATTCTGTCGAGGCCGATGTTTGTGTAGAAACCAGTCCAGACATCAGGATCCAGATTTGCTGCCCTGAGAACATTAGGATGGATTACACCGCCCGGCATGACTTCGATCCAGCCGGCATGATTGCATGCCTTGCAGCCCTTTCCTCCGCAGAGCAGGCATTCCATGTCGATCTCATACCCCGGTTCTGTAAACGGGAAGAAGCCTTCTCTCATCCTTACGTTTACCTTGCGTCCGAATACCTTTTCAAGAATAGCTTCGATCATTACACGGCCTGAACTGAACGAGATATCTTTATCAACGATAAGAGCCTCATACTGGAAGAACGCTCTCTCATGGCGTGCGTCAGTTGTCTCATTTCTGTAAACTCTGCCGGGATATACGAATCTTGCAGGTGCTCCATGTTCAAGAAGATATCTTACTGATCCGCCTGTGAGATGAGGGCGAAGACACAGTCTCTCGTTTCCTCTTTTGTTTTCAGTACCTTCAAGCCAGTAAGTGTCCATCGAAGCTCTTGCCGGATGATCGGCAGCAAAATTGAGGTTATCAAAGGCGAATTTCTCGCTCGAGATATCGTCCTCGCTGTAAATTTCAAAGCCAAGTGATCTAAAGGCGTCATTGAGGTCGTAGCACATCTGGGTTATAGGATGCAGCATACCTTCACTGACTTCGATTCCAGGGAGAGTCAGATCAATATCTCCCTCGACCGCAGATGCTCCTGCAATAAGTTCTTCCTGTCTTGCCTGGATCTTTTCAGCAAACAGGTTCTTGACCTCATTTGCCTTCATTCCGACAGATTTACGCATGTCGGGCTCTAATCCGCCTAAACTCTTGAGCACTTCCTGCAGTGAGCTCTTTTTGCCTGTAAGCTCCTTGCGTACAGCCTCAAGCATGGCAGGATCCGATGACTCGGCGATGCGCCTGAATCCTTCTTCACGGATCTTCTCCAGCTTTTCCAACATTTTATTCCCCTCCTTAGCTTTGAAAAAATAGTATATTTTGTTATTTTACCATACCTTTGCCGGTATATATCTTTGCCTGCTCTTCTCCTCTGAGGACTCTGAGCGCGCCGGCACACATGGCCTCCTGCTCCACTTCATTTTCATAAATGTAAATCGGAGCTATCCAGCCGGTATATTCTCTAATGTAGTCAATAAGTCCGCGGAACCGCGTGTAGCGTCCGGTTATCAGAATGCCATCGACTTTACCCTTGAGAACGATAGCCATTGAACCAATGTATTTTACTATGTTGTAACACAGTGCTTCCCAGACCAGTTTTGCATCTTCATTGCCGTCCAGGACTCTCATGTAAACTTCATCCGCATCAGATGTTCCGAAATGGGATACAAATCCTCCTGTACCGGTACATAGATGACGCATCTCATCAACAGTATGATCCTTGAAGTAATCAAGAACTTCCATCAGAGGAAGAGATCCTGTACGTGTCGCAGTAAACGGGCCTTCACCTCCTGCGCCCTGGTTGCAGTCTATCTGCTTTCCGTTTTTCTGCGCCGCTATGGTGATACCTCCGTCGATATGGGCTACAATGAGACTTGATTTCCTGTAATCCATACCGTGTATCTTGCAATGTTTCATCGCTGTACCTCTGAGGTTCAGAGCATGCGATTCAGCTCTGCGCTCTAATCCCTTAACACCGGTAACTCTCGCAACATCTGTATATTCATCTACACAGATAGGATCTACCATGAAAAGCCGGCCGCCATACCTCTGCTGCATCTCATAAGCAAGCTGAACACCGAGAATGGACGGATGTATCGTTCTGCCGACATTGTTTCTGATGTCATTAAGCAGAAGATCATTTACCTCGAATGTACCGCTTGGTACAGGGTAGCATCCGCCGCCCCTTCCTACAAAAGCATCAATGTTATCGAGCTCAATATCATTCTTCTCTACAAAATCTCTTATAACCTGCATCCTGTATCCGAGCTGATCGTTCGGCATAGGAAATGAGTTGAGCACTTCTGCATCATGCGTCACTGAAGTCTCCAGTATTTTGATATTGTTCTCAAACAGCGCCAGCTTTGTCGATGTCGAACCGGGATTGATCACGAAGATGCGGTATCTGTTGTTTTTCATAATCTTCCTCTTATGCTTGCATTTAATAAATAACGGCGGCCTTTCTGCAGAGCCGCCGTTTATCTTTTGGATACAGCCTTGCTCTGCGGTCAGGCACTAAAAGAGTCCTCCGAACTTCATAAAGAACGGTGCAAAAACAAGTGTTACTGCCAGCATCAGCTTAATTATGGTACCAAGTGTTTCAGTAGCCATTCTGTCAAAGTATTTGCCTGCGTTATTGAATGCGAAAATAACACACATTCCTGTGACTGAAGCAGCACACGAAAATGCTATGAGTCCGTTTACTCCGCCTGCAAAACCTGCTGCCAGTGGAACAATAATTGATATTACAAACAGTGGTATAAGACCTCTGAGGGAAGTTATACGCTTTCCGGGATCATATGAGTCACCCAGTCTGGTTTCAAGCACCTGGCTTGTGAGCCTTATGGATCTTATAATGTAACCGGCACATACAAATACGGCCACAGCACCTATGGTTATTCCTGTAAATACAGGTGTGCTGAGAAGATTTATGGCCGGATTGTTTGCTACTACCGAAAGAGCCGTATACATTGCAACCAGGGTTACATACGCTGCTACTCCGGAATAGGTCTTACCTATGGAATCAGATGTAGCTGAAGCAGTCAGCAATACATCAGCCGGGTTAGGGCTCTCAGCATCAGGATCACTGACAGAGGCAATCTCTGAAGCGCTTGCTGTATTGATTGAGAATCCTCTTACTGCCGAATTTACTGCAGCCATGGAATTGATTCCTACCGCTGCAAGGGCTATGCCATAGAAGTTCGCGTAATAATACGCAAGTACCATGGCTGTTGTAGTAAGAATAGCCGGTATCATTACCGAGATCATTCCGATCGACAGGCTGTATATCATGGATGCACTGATTCCTGTCTTCTTTACATCAGGCAGGAAGCGTTTGAAAATAGCTCCGTCTATCGAATATGCCTTTGAAGCTTCACCTGAAATAAGAGCGGCGAGTATGCCCAGAGAGGCGCATACGCCGTAAACATATGACTGAAGCAGATCATTACTGAAGTAAACTGCTGCTGCAGCGATAAGAACTGCTGCAATGATATTGCCCACAGTGAGTCCTGCAGCCGGTCTTTTTACGACATATCCCCTGTAAACCATAATGCCTATGACAGAAGCAATAATGCCGGCAGCAAATATGATAAGCGGGTATCTGGCTGCAGATGTTGCGGTGAAGGTTGACATAACACCGGATGTATCAACCGCCACTTCGGAAAGCAGTGCTGCGGAGCATGCTGACAGTATATATGTCTCTACATGATCTGCTCCGCTTCCGATGAACATTCCTGTGTAGTCAGTAAAATCATCACCTTTGACAGTCAGCGCATATGCACCAGAAAAAGCAGTTCCCGAAAGGCCTATGATAAGTGATACGATGGAAGCTCCGAGAGCGAAGCTCGCAACAAGATCGACAAGCTGGTCTCTTTTCAGGAAGAAAAACAGAACCCCTAATCCTACAAGCGCTATTGATGAAACGCCAAGGCCCATAACTGCTGCCGATCTGTATGCAGTCTTCAGTGCTGTACGGATATCTCCCGAAACAGCTGTAGATGACGATGATATGCTTCCGGTAACTACAGTAGTGGCTCCGATAACAACAGAAACAAAGCAAAGAGCCGCTCCCCCTAAAAAGACAGCGGCATTCAGGTGCCCCACAAATGCAAACAGAACTGCTGCAAGCAGTGCAAGTGTTATAATCAGCGGCACGTATTGAATTGACCAGAATTCTGAATTTCTGCTTTTGACTTCAGCGTATGTTTCAGCGGAAGTCTCATTTCTGACAATGCGGCTCCTGAGCCATGTCTCAAGAGAGATCGCAGCCAGAAGACCTATCAGAGCGCAGATCAGCGTTATAATTTTGAGCATTGAGTGTTCTCCGGATGCGTTTTATCACGCATTTTTCGGTTTATCAGTTGAAAATAGCAACAATTGCAAGTGATACGACGATATAAATGATTGCACAGACCGTTGTGATCTTTGCGAGAAGTGCGTCATATCCTCTGCTCTTTCTCTTTCCGAAGAGCTGCTCTGCTCCGCCTGCGATCGAACCTGAAAGTCCGTCGCTCTTACTTGTCTGAAGAAGAATGCTCACGATGAGCACCAGGCTTGATATCAAAAGGATTACCATTAAAGCGGTATGCATTGTGTCCTCCAAAACTTAATTGAAATATAAGACGCCCGGATAAATATCCGAACGTCTAAAAATACCATAATCAATGACGTTGTGTCAATTGAAACAGCTTTTTTTACAGTGAAGCAGCTGCTTCTGCGATTGCAGCAAAATCATCAGCCTTGAGACTTGCTCCGCCGATGAGTCCGCCGTTGATGTCAGGCTTCTCAAGAAGTTCCTTTGCGTTGGAAGGTTTCATGGATCCTCCGTAAAGGATGAGCATGCCGTCTCCTGTTGCGTTGTCATAGATACCCGAAACAACTCCTCTGATGAAAGCACACATTTCTTCTGCCTGCTCAGGTGTTGCTGTTTTGCCTGTGCCGATAGCCCAGATAGGCTCATAAGCGATGACGATCTTTGCGGCGTCAGCTGCAGGGATGCCTGCAAAGTCTGCAATTACCTGACCTGCAACGAATGTCTGCTCTCCGCCCTGCTCTCTGACTTCGAGAGATTCACCAACGCAGAGAATAGGAGTGATACCTGCTTCGATGAGAACCTTGAGCTTTTTGTTAACTGTCTCGTCTGTCTCAGCAAAGTATTCTCTTCTTTCAGAGTGTCCGATTACGCAGTATCCGACACCGAACTCCTGAAGCATAGCTACAGAGATTTCGCCTGTGAAAGCACCCTTTGGTTCAAAGTGTACATTCTGAGCACCGAATCCGATTCCGGATCCCTCGAAAGCCTTTCCGAGCTTCTCGATTGCTGTAAATGGTGCGAGTACGCACACGTCTTTAGCATTAGGGAGATTCTTTGCCTTCAGCTCTTCAGCAAAAGCAACGGCCTCAGCTGAGGTCTTGTTCATTTTCCAGTTTCCTGCGATCAAAAATTTCTTCATGGTGTTTTCCCCTCTCCTATTTATCATCGATGACTGCGATTCCTGGGAGTTCCTTTCCTTCGAGGAACTCAAGGCTTGCTCCGCCTCCGGTACTGATATGTGTCATCTTATCTGCTACTCCGAATTTTGCTACTGCTGCAGCACTGTCTCCGCCTCCGATAACAGTAGTG
>JBGUVT010000088.1:0-8874 GCA_045220485.1 Anaerovoracaceae bacterium
GCTTGTGGTTCGCTACACTTGGCGGTAAATACCCGTGACGGGACTTTCACCCGTTAGAACTGCGCCATGCCCGGCACACATAGAAAACGGACAGACAGCTTTTGCTGCCTGCCCGTCATCATTACAAAACTATTCTTGTTATGAGGCGGTCCTTAATTCGTAGAAGCAGTTGGTACGTTTTACGTGGTGCTTCTTGTCGTCGTGCTTCTGGCTTGTTGTGTAGTAGAAGCCTACATAGAAGTGGCTGCCGTCATGGAACAGGCATTCCAGCTCGTTGCCCGGTCCTATTCCGTAAGGAATCTTCATCTTTCCTACGCAGGTGCCTGACATATTGTGGATCGTCACCATGTTGTATTTGTACTTGCCTTTAAAGCTGCGGACATCGTAGATGTAATCGCCCACGCTTTCCATGCCCTGGTTGAGAAGTCCGGTCTTTTTGCCTTTGAGCTTCACATATCTGACCGGATTCAGGCTGCTGTCGAATATGATCACATTGTTGTTGCCCCTCAGCCTTCCGACGTAGCAATCGTGCTTTTCGTTATATGCTATGGCTGTGAATCCCTTGTATTTTCTCACCACGGACTTCGGGATCTTCTTTGAAGCCTTAAGAGCTATGTCTACTTTTGAAACGACCATGAGTGTCTTCGGGTCGATGAAGACTGCCCTTTTGTCCTTGACCTGGCAGCAGGTCGCCAGAAGAAGCTTCTTTCTGGTGTTGTATGTGAGGTTGTTGCAATGGTAGACGGCCAACGGCGCGGATACCTTCACCACGTTCTTCGTCTTGAGCTCCATTTTGACGATCCTGCACTTGTTTTTATTGCGGTCGAAAAGCGAATAGTACACGTAGCCGTCGTTGGCGCAGGCTCCCTGCAGGGTGTCGTAGCCGTAGAGCTTCTGCCCCGCTGCTTCGCGAAGGTCCAGTGCCAGGGCGCTTCTGCCCTTAGTTACAGGTATTATGGAGCTGTAGCTGAAGATGGGCTCGGCAGATGCTGCGGAGCCCCCTTTTGAACTGTACCCAAAGACCGGCTCAGCATAGGCGCCGAGCCCTGACATTATCAGTATTACGGCCGCAAGAATTGTCGCGGCCGTGTGCTTCAGAAAGGTTTTCTTCATTAATAATAGTTTTTTAATAGTTCTCTGCGTTTACTTCGAAGTATGCCTGTGGGTGTGCGCATACCGGGCACATCTGTGGTGCTTTTACTCCTACAACGATGTGTCCGCAGTTGCGGCACTCCCACACCTTGACCTCGCTCTTTGCGAAGACTTCCTGTGCCTCTACGTTGTGGAGAAGTGCGCGATAGCGCTCTTCGTGATGCTTTTCGATCTCACCTACCATGCGGAACTTCGCTGCGAGTGCCTTGAATCCTTCCTCCTCAGCAGTCTTTGCGAATCCTTCGTACATGTCAGTCCATTCGTAGTTCTCGCCCTCAGCTGCTGCGAGCAGGTTCTCAGCGGTTGTACCGATGCCTTCGAGCTCCTTGAACCAGATCTTTGCGTGCTCCTTCTCATTGTCGGCTGTCTTCAGGAAGAGTGCTGCGATCTGCTCGAAGCCATCCTTCTTTGCCTTGGATGCGAAGTAAGTGTATTTGTTGCGTGCCTGTGACTCACCTGCGAAAGCAGCGAGCAGGTTCTGCTCAGTCTGTGTGCCAGCGTATTTGTTAGCCATTATCATACCCTCCTTAGTTGAACGATTAAATGATTTCCGTTTCTACAAAAATTGTAATCAAAAGCGCGTCATTTGTCGAGAGTAATCGAAGAGATGCTGACCGCAACGTGTATTTTGTGCTACAATTCGTGTGTATAGAAAAGCGGCGAATGCTCCCGTTGCGGTATTGTCCCGGGCGGTGCATTCAGCAGTGGAGGAACAACATGAACATTTTCAAGACCGGTCCAAGATTCATCAGGGGCTATATAGAAACTAAGCGCTTCACCTCGCTGAAAAAGCAGTTCGAAAAACTTCGCGAGGCGTGCGACCTTGAGGGCGAAAGGGCTCTTATTCAATTCGGCCAGAAGCGCTGGGTTGAGAACATAACGCCGATACTGGGTCTCACCTATGAGGTAAAAGGCGAGGAGAATATCCCTGCTCCGGAGGACGGTCCTTTCATGATATACAGCAATCACCAGAGTTTTGCCGACATCTGCGCGACGCTCTGGCTGGTAAAGGATCACTGCCCTATGGGCTATGTCTCCAAGGAGGAGTGGCGCAAGTACCCTATTCTGCGTGATGTTGTAGAATACTCGCGCTCGATCTACCTGATCCGCAACAATCCGAAGGAGGCTGTCAAGGCTCTTGGTGAAGCCAAGAAGATGCTGGACCTCGGATTCAACCTCTGCATCTTCCCTGAGGGCACGCGTTCGCAGTGTCACGAGATGGGCGAGTTCAAGGCCGGCGCTTTCAAGTTTGCCGAGAAGGCCAAGGTACCTATTCTGCCTGTGACCATTGACGGCTCATACCACTTCTTCGAGGAAGACGGCAGCTGGAAGCCGGCCCACATAAAGATAACAGCACATCCTCTGGTTCACATCGAACAGATGGACAAACATCAGCAAAAAGAGGCGCAGGCCGCAATCGAGGAAACGATTCGCAGCGCCCTTTGACTCCTACAATTACACCGAAAACAGCCCAGCGTTTTGCCGGGCTGTTTTTGTCAGTAAACTCTTACCTTCTTACCGCAATTCTTTTTCTTAAAGTATTTCTTGTACTTCTTTACATATTTCTTATTGGTCTTCTTTTTGCCGACCTTGACCTTTACCTTCTTTATCTTTGAGCCTTTCAGCGAGCCTTTGACGCGGGCCTTAGACAGTTTCTTCGTCTTTACTGTCAGCTTCTTCGCTTTCGACTTACTGAACGCCTTTGCTTTGATGCTGTTGACCTCGTAGGTCTGATCGTTGAGCTTTACGCTTGCCGGTATCGTTACACTCTTTGCGTTCTTCGCCTTCACGAGCATCGCTGTTCTGGCGCCTTCCTTGTCGGAAGTGATCTGATAATCGCTTCCGTTGTATGTCACTGTGGCTCCGGTATTATCAGCCGGCGGGTTATTGTTGCTGCTGTCGCCGCCTTCCCCACCCTTTACTGTGACACTGCATTTCATGATCTCGCGCGTTTCGGAACTGACTGCCAGTATATTTGTTGTTCCCGGCGCGACTCCCGTTACGACACCTACTTCATCGACCTTTGCAACGTCTTCATTCATGGACAGCCAGATGAATTCCGGCGGCGTGCAAAGCAGCGGCGTAGAGATGATCTGTATCTGGCTGTATTCGCCCGGACTGAGTGTCAGCGATGTCTTATCAAGTACAGACTCTTCTCTGTCTTCGACATCTCCATAGTTTACAATATGTAGGTTATATGATTTTGTCTTGCCATTGCTGAGTGTTGCGGTAATGATTACGTCTCCATAGTCATATATATTTACAGAACTACCGTCAGGGGTAACCCTGGCTACGCTTTCATCAGAGCTGGTCCACATGATACTCATACTGTCAGCATCTTCAGGCATCACAGTGAACACATGATCAAATGTTTCATTATCATTACCGTCGGCCTTCAGGTATACCGGATAACAAATATCATAGCCTCCGAAAAATATATCCTCTGCCTGAACGAGGTCTTCTCCTTTCACGAAGCGCGCGGTGAGCACCAGGTCTGAAGTGATCCTGGATCCGTCCTTGTAGGAATTTTCTTCCTCGTCTATCCAGTCCATGAACATATAGCCCGGTTTGTCAGGAATTTCCGGGAAGTCCTTCTCGTAAATTGCGCCTATCAGGTCCTTTTCACCTACGGTTTCACCATCGATCACGAATGTTACGTGATGAGGCTCCGCAGAGAGCTTTTCGACCTCGTCCTCCACAAACCCGGTCCTCTTCACGATCCACTCACGCAGCTGCTCTATCTCATCCTTGTACTCTGTGAATGGTGAGTCGTATGGGCCCCACTTTTCGTGGTCGTAGTTGTAGGAAGTCTCCATCTGAGCAAGATATTTGTCGAGACGGCCACCCTGTTGTGTAATCTCATCAAGCGCATCATGGAGTCCGCCGGCTTCCTCCCAGCGTTCTTTGACCCTTTTGATGAATACAGGATCGCTCATCAGCATTGTGAACCACGGTGTAGTGGTATTATCGAGGGTGGTCTGCACATCTACGGCATAGTCGAGGTCGCCCCAGGCCACAAAGTCGAAGTCCCAGAGAGGTCCCCAGTAGAGCTTGCCCCCCTCGGTATCGCTTACTCTCTTTTTGTAGAGGTATGTGCTGCCGTTGGTGTATGCATCGCCGTTGGCCGAGAATTCCTGGATCCACCAGTAATCGACTGCTGCATTGAGATCGAGATATTTGGCGTAAAGTGGCATATTTTCGTCGGTATCATCGACACCGCCGTCATAGATGGCATCCTCTACCTTCTGCGTATACGCCTTAATGTAATCGTTGTAGTATGCAACGTTGTCTTCCGGGCTCTCGATATAGAAGTTCATGCCGTTCTTTGTTTTGAATGACCTGACCTCATCATCCGAAAACACGTCCATCGACAGCAGATAACCGCCTGTTTCGATGATTTCGTCTGTGACCGCCGGGGCGTCCTTTACCTTGTCGAGGTCGTCGATCTCGACGCGGCCCTTGCCCACTCTGATCTGCTCGCAGAGGAGGTAGCTTCCGTAGAACTCGCCGTTCATCACGACTTCTACCGGCACGCACTCCGGCGTGAACTCCATACCAAGTTCGCGGCCGAGCCGGTATGTCATGCGGTTGCGGACGAGGCTGTTGTCGAAGCGGTTGGCGATCAGTACCCAGTGCGCGTTGCTGCCGAAGCCGAAGAGATCCTGCTTTTCGTCAAGCTTCACCTTGTAAGGTTTCTTATCGTCCATCCATGTGGAGTTGCCTCGTCCGCGGATGTACTCGAGGTCGAGGCCGTACAGGCTGTCCTGTCTTTTGTACTCATCTCTGAAGCTCTCGTCGTTGTTGAACTCGTCAGGAACCACCAGGTCGACAGTGCCGCAGCATTCGACGGAGTGATCCTCGCTGCTGTTCATGGCTTCGATGGTGCCCTGCGACTCGTCTATGTTGAAGTACATGATCGGAACTGTCGCTTTGAAGAAGCGGATCGACCTGAGCAAAATGTTCGTTTTTTCGCTGTCTGCCACTCCTGTGATCTTAAATCTGAGTGCGACTGAGTGCTCTCCTTTGAATCCGCCGGTGCCCAGGGTGACTGATTTTTCGCCATCGTTTGCCCACTTTACCTTGCCCATCTGTCTTTTGAGCGGGATGGTAGCCGACGGGCTTTTGCTGCCGTCGAAATAGACCTCGACGTCTACGTCCATATTGCTGGTTTTGTCCTTGAGACCGTCGAATGTGACCCTGCCGACGCTTCCTTCATTGAAGTCGAAAGGTACATCAATGTTGATGTATGCACCGTTGAGGTCCCCGACCTTGCCTGAGAACAGCAGGCCGCTGCCTTCTTCGACAGGCTCCTTTACTCCCTCCGAAAAAGTAATCTTGCCTGCTTCGTACAGGTCGGCAATCTGGATCTTATCGTATGAACCGAATTCGGCTGCAGGCTCTGCAGATTCGTCGCCGTCACCTTTTACAGCGTCTGCAGGCTCTGCAGAATTTTCAGGGTCATCCGCGGCGGTGTTGTCAGCTGACTGTGTTACTGCCGGCGTTTCGTCCTGTGCATAGGCGGCCGGAATCATGGACAACTCCGGCGCCAGCATGGAGATGCTCAGTATCAGAGTAAGTAAAATAACACGTATTTTCCTCATATAAGTATTTCCCTCCCTTTATGCTTCATTCACCGAAGTTGCTTTTCTCTTTCGGGGAACTCTTCCCTGTTACAAGGAAAGCCCGCGTTGCGGGCTTCCTTTTCTACTTTTTATATCGGATTATATCGGTTTTCTATCGTTTTTTACTTTCCGTATCCTTGTGGATTATTGCTCTGCCAGTTCCAGGCATCGCGGCAGATCTCATCGATTCCGCGGCTCGCCTCCCAGCCGAGCACGGCGCGTGCCTTTGAAGCATCGGCCCAGCTATCCTGCACGTCGCCGGCTCGTCTGGCGCCTATTTCATAGGCGACAGCGTGCCCGCACGCACGGCCGAAGGCCTCCACCATTTCGAGCACGCTGTACGGCGAGCCCGTGCCCAGATTGAACACCTCTGTTCCACCTGCCGCTTCTCCACGTGCTTCAGCTTCATGTCTCTTTTCATTTATATATTCAGCCGCCTTCACATGTCCTTCTGCCAGATCCATTACGTGAATGTAATCCCTGCGGCAGGTGCCGTCCGGCGTATCGTAGTCATTGCCGAATACTGTCAGGTGATCGCGCCTTCCGACTGCAACCTGCGAAATGTACGGCATCAGATTATTCGGAATTCCCTGTGGATCCTCACCCATCAGCCCGCTCTCATGCGCTCCAACCGGATTGAAGTATCTCAGCAACACTACCGACAGCGGTGTTTTCCACTCATTGGCTGCAGCTGTCTTGCCTGCCGCCTTGAGTTTCTCACATTCCACTGCGCTCGCCTTTGCCGCGTCAGTCAGCATCTGCTCCTGCATCCATTTGGTCCAACCATACGGATTTGTGCACATGCCCTTTGGCGCGTCCTCTGTGAACGGCGGCACATTGTCTTCACCATAAACAGTCGCCGAACTAGAGAACACTATATTTGTAAGACCCAGCTCTCTCATGCACTCGAGCAGTGTCAGTGTCGTATCGATGTTGTTTCTGTAGTACTCGACAGGCTTAGCGACCGACTCGCCTACTGCCTTAAGTCCCGCAAAGTGGATGATGCAGTCAGGCATCTCCGCCTTCAGTATCTTCATCATTCGTTCTTTGTCGGCCACATCTGCCTCATAGAGAGCCACCTTCTTGCCGGTGATCTTCTCCACGCGCGCTATAGCCTCTGCTGAGCTGTTGGCGTAATTGTCGACTACCGCAACATCATGCCCTGCATCGAGCATAGCCACTGCTGTGTGTGATCCTATATATCCGGCTCCGCCGGTAAGCAAAGTCTTCATATTACATACTCCTTTTTATATATACTACTTAATCTGCCTATGCATCTATACATCTGCACGCCCTGCCGGTAAACACATCCTCATACTCTGTCGATAGATGTTTTGCCGTTACGCGCCTTCACAGCTGTACGTCCCTATAACTTATCTGAATCCAGGATTATCGTGAACGGGCCGTCGTTCAGAAGCTCAACAGCCATCTCTTCGCCAAATGCCCCGGTCTGTACCACCGGAACGCGCTCGCGGCACTTTTCTACTATATAATTATACAGCGCTTCCGCATGCGCCGGTGAGCCCGCATCGACGAACGACGGCCTGTTTCCCTTCTTGCAGTTTGCATAAAGCGTAAACTGCGATACCAGCAGCAGTCCTCCGTCAACATCGGCCAGCGACAGATTGGTCTTTCCCTCTGCATCCCTGTTGATGCGAAGCTTTATCATCTTGTCGACCATCTTGTCTGCGATGGCCTCATCATCTGCATCGCATGCGCCGATCAGCACCATGTAGCCGCGTCCGATCTTTCCGATCACTTCGCCGTCCACCGTTACGGATGCGTGCTTTACTCTTTGTATAACGAATTTCATCTATTTACCTCCTGCTCAGACTGCTTTCCTCAGTTATGTGCATCCGGCACATGCCCGCACCATGCAGCTGATAGTCTCTAACTAAATAATTATAACATCCTTAACGGTTCCAGCCTATTCTTTCTACATATAAAGATGATCGTCTTTTCATCGTAACTGCTGCTGCAAAACCAATGTTTTATTGAGATCTGCTTCTTCATCGTATCTGCTTCTAATAAGCAGTGGTTTATTGATGCTCGCTACTCCATCATATCTGCGCCTTAAAAGCAAAGCGTTATTGAGGTCCGCTACAGCAGCCAGCACTTGATCATCGCTTCAATTATATCCGCACGCATTCTGCCTCCTGTTGCATCGTATGTCTCAATCAGATTGTCCCATGGCACAATACCGAATCTTTCATATTCTGCCCTCTTTATCTTGTTTTGCCTGTTATATTTCGGAATATCCATCATACCGTAATGTTCCCAATAAAGGATGCGCCAATCACGTCTCCTCAAAATGGTAAAGTCCGGTACACTCTTCATTCCAGGTATCCCTGTAGGACAGTCCCATCTGTATATGATCCCATGATGATCAAGCCTCGAGGCGATATACAACTCATTTTTAGATCGGCTCTCTGTTCCATCGTATGCTACGTGCTTAAGGTTTTCAGGATGATAGTTGTCTATACGCGAAAACTGCTTTACCCATTCTTCAGGATCTATCATCCCATGATATATTCCACTTACCAACTCAGGGTACTTATCAAGAAATTGCTTCATTACAGTATTCTCATCGATAGGTTTATATCTTTTACATGCAAGCTCCACCGCACGTATATTCTGATCGATAATCTTCAGCGTATCAGTCACATACTCCTTGCGAACCAGCCCATTAAGAACCTCCGGCTGCCTTTTTACTCCATAACGATGTTCCTTCTTTCGATTACCCTTAGCCGGTATACGCTGCATGTATCTTCGGTAACCTTCCTGATCAGTGCAAAGAAGTTCTCCGTCAGGGAGGCTGTTGAGTTCCTGTATCAAATCGGCTTTTCTTTCAATCAAGTCTCTTTCGATCCTCTCCAACTCATTCTTATAAAACATTTTTACCTCATTTCTTAGTACTTCCTATTCCCTCAGGAGGAGTTTGAAAATTTTTGATAAATATTTGAGCGAGAAAAACTATATGTTTATCATTTTTTCTTCAGAGCTCTCTCCTTTTGGTTATGTCCATATAATGGTGTAAATTGAAAATGAGCCAACGCTTGTACCTTTAGGTATAATGAAGTCGCGACACTTTATTAACCGA
>JBGUVT010000089.1:0-16807 GCA_045220485.1 Anaerovoracaceae bacterium
TCATGACCCCCTCTTTCCACGATTTCTCGTTTTGTTTTTTATTCCGAACTTAGTTGAACGTGCTAAATGATCCAATCGTGTTATAATTCTATGATTGAAACGGCGCTGCCGTATTACGAATAACAGAAACGGAGTATTATTCAATGATCTATCCTGAATTTCCGCAAGAAGGATCTTATATAGGTATATGTGCACCGAGTGCCGGTGTAGGATACAAGCTTGATTCATTTGACATGTCTCTCGATATACTCGAACAGACCGGTCTCATACCATGCGAAACTGAAAGTGTAAGAAATGATGACTGCCCTTCCGCTCCTGCGGAAGTCCGCGGAAATGAGTTCAATGAGCTGTTCGCTGATGACGATATTGAAATGGTGCTCTGCGCCTCAGGCGGTGACTATGCTGTCGAAATGCTGCCTTATATAGACTGGGAGCTCGTGAAAAGCCATCCTAAATGGTTTGCAGGCTATTCAGATCCTACTGCCATCCAGATGCTTCTCACTACTGTCTTTGATATAGCAAGCATATACGGAGTAAATGCCGGAGCCTGGGACTGGAGACCGCTCCATGAATTTCACTTCAATGCACTTTCAGTACTTTTTGGCGACATGCCTGTGCAGCACTCATATGATCTGTATAATTCCACAGGTTATAATGAGGAAACTGAAGAATACGAAATGGATGCGCCTGTTGAATGGCTTCTGTTCAGAGGGGATCCTGAAGAAAAAGAGCTGTATGAAGAAGACGAACTTGATGTAACGGGAAGGCTTATAGGCGGATGCATAGATGTCATTGACGAATGCATCGGCACTCCTTATATCGATCTGAACGGATTCGCTGAAAGATACAGGAATGACGGTCTCATATGGTTCTTTGACAATTTCGAACTCACACCTATGGGACTCATGTATTCCATGAACAGACTTAAGCAGATGGGATTGTTCGATTCAGCAAAAGCAGTGATCATCGGCCGTACGTGTTTCAGGGGAGAAGCTACTGACGAAGACTATCTGGAGCAGCTCGAAAGAGTATTCGGCGATATGGATGTACCACTCATCTGGAACGCAGACATCGGGCATACAAAGCCGTCATTTACTTTAGTAAACGGGTCGATCGGACATCTTGAATTCGAGGACGGATATGCTGAACTGACAATGGAATTGAGATAAAAAACAACGCTTCCGGTGTAAACGTCCGGAAGCGTTTTGATTTGCATGGTTCTATAGCTCCGCAGTTTCGGCTGCCAGCCAGACTGCAGTCTCATCGTCCAGAAGCGGACTGAGCGTTTCTCTCACCCATTTATGGTATTCATTGACATATCTGAGCTGCTCATCAGTGAGAAGTTCTTTTTTTATTGCCTCTCTTTCATAAGGCACACAAGTCAGCGGCTCATTTACAATAAAACCTTCTCCGTCATTTTTGAAAGCAACAAGGTTTTCGATCCTTATTCCGAACTTTCCCTCAATATATACGCCCGGTTCATTCGACATTATCATGCCGGCTTTCAAAGGATATGCCGAGGCGCCCTTCTTTATACCGTTAAGGCCTTCATGTACACTCAGCACATGACCTACCCCATGCGAAAGTCCGTGGTTGAAGTCCAGCCCTGCCTGATTCAATTCGTCTCTCGATGCCTTGTCGATCTCTACCCCATCCATATCAGGAGCAAGCCTGAACATTGCCATTGCAAGGTGCGATTTAAGTACATAAGTGTAGTCAGCCTTCATTTCTTCCGTCAGAGGACCGACAGCTATCGTTCTCGTAATATCCGTAGTTCCGCCCTTATATTGTCCGCCTGAGTCTACAAGCAGAAATCCCTCAGGTTTTACCTCTGTATCGGATTCAGGTGTAGGCGAATAGTGTATGATAGTAAGCATTAACGTATTCAGATCCATGATCGTCTCCTGATGGAACAAAATAGGCATCAATGCCCTCTTCTGCCATAATTTTTCTTAACTCGACGATTTCTTTCTTCATTTTCCGATTCTTCCTTTATCATTTTTAATGGCGTATGAATATGAAACCCGGCTGCATTGAAGCTCTTCATATTGCATCATAACTGCTGCGCCACAGTTAGATATTTTACAACTGTTTGATATACTTCTCAACATTCACGCAATTACTAAAAAAACAGTCTCATTAGTATTTTTTTCGTTACATGCAGATGTTTTTAATGTAAACTATTAATGGGAAAGAATTGCAGCGGAATAACTGGTTTTCCGTAGAAAAGCTCTTTATAGGAGGAGATAGAAATGGCAGAATGGAAAAATCTTGATACCCTTAAGGCATACAAAGTTCTCATGGAATCGGATCACAGAGTGGATCTGAAAGAAGTACTGGCAGGAGATGCCGGGGCAGAACGTGTAAAGAAATACTCCGTACCTATGGCATGCGGGCTTACATATAACTATGCCTCGAAACAGGTAGATGAAGAAGTTCTCGGAATGCTTGCCGACCTTGCCAGAGAGTCAGACCTTGAAGGCAAGTTTAAAGAGCTCTATAACGGAGCTATGATCAACACAGGTGAGAAGAGACTGGTGCTCCATCACCTTACACGCGGCCAGCTGGGTGATGATGTAATCGCAGACGGCACAGACAAGAGAGCCTTTTATACAGGCGTACAGAAAAAAGTTGCTGACTTTGCTGCAAAAGTTCATGCCGGAGAGATCTGCAATGCTGACGGTGAAAAATTCACCACTGTCGTTCAGATAGGAATAGGCGGCAGCGATCTCGGACCTCGCGCACTATATATCGCACTTGAAAACTGGGCGCGCGCCAATGGCAAGCTGCTGATGGATGCTAAATTCATAAGCAATGTCGATCCGGACGATGCAGTAAGCGTTCTTGATACCATCGATGTGGCACACTCGCTGTTCATTCTGGTCTCGAAGTCAGGAACTACCCTCGAAACTCTTACGAATGAGGCATTCGTAAAGGACGCTCTTGTTTCCCTGGGGCTTGATCCTTCAAAGCACATGATAGCTGTAACCAGCGAGACCTCTCCTCTTGCAAAGAGCAGCGACTATCTTGCCGCCTTCTTCATGGATGATTATATCGGCGGAAGATATTCCTCAACATCTGCTGTAGGCGGAGCTGTTCTGTCTCTCGCCCTCGGCTCTGATGTGTTCGATGCTATTCTCAAAGGAGCAGCAGAGGCTGACAGGCTGGCTGCTCAGGCTGATCCTATGGCAAATGCAGCCATGCTGGATGCGCTGATCGGAGTATATGAGAGAAACGTACTTGGATATGAAAGTACCGCTGTACTTCCTTACGCACAGGCACTTGCCAGATTCCCTGCACACCTTCAGCAGGCTGACATGGAATCCAATGGAAAGTCTGTCAACCGTTTCGGAGAACCGGTGAATTATGTAACAGGTCCTGTTATTTTCGGTGAGCCGGGTACAAACGGTCAGCACTCATTCTATCAGCTGCTGCATCAGGGCAAAAGCATCGTGCCCCTGCAGT
The DNA here is from genome assembly GCA_045220485.1 of Anaerovoracaceae bacterium. Classification (GTDB taxonomy): domain Bacteria; phylum Bacillota; class Clostridia; order Peptostreptococcales; family Anaerovoracaceae; genus Crickella. Next base: position 3,466 of record JBGUVT010000089.1, read on the forward strand.
TCATTGCTTTCAAAGAGAACCAGACAGGAAAAGACGTTGTTATTCAGGGAAGCACAAGCCAGAAAAAACTCGAAGCAAACGTTGCTGCACAGATAGTTGCCTTTGCATGCGGTAAAGACGATGAGAATCTGAACAAGAACTTCGACGGCGGCAGACCTTCGAGCATTATTGTCGGTGACATGCTTACACCTGAAACTCTCGGCGCACTTCTCGCCCACTTCGAGAATAAAATCATGTTCCAGGGCTTCCTGTGGAATCTCAACAGCTTCGATCAGGAAGGAGTACAGCTTGGAAAGGTTCTTGCCAAGAAGGTTCTGGCTCATGAAACAGACGGAGCTCTTGCAGAATACTCAAAGCTGCTCGACATCTAGGCAAATCAGTTCAGGCAAATATAAAACAGTTCAACCAAAAATGCTCCGGATTTCCGGAGCATTTTTCAGTTTGATTTATTATATGATACTGAATCTGTATATGGTGGAGGATGTAAATTCCTCTCCTGCCTTCAGGATGCATCCCTCACGAATAGCCGGATCGCCGTTGTTTATGGCATTCGGTCTGAACTGTGTCTCAAAGCAGACTGCACTGCGCCTTCCGTATACAGCTTCATCCTTGCCGGGCTCGTCTTTAAGGTTATTGGCAGTATACACCTGCATGTCAGGCATGTCAGTCATCACTGTCATGCATATACCGCTGTCATCCGAATAGAGTACTCCGGCCTCCCTTATGGTTCTTTCACCTGATTCACAGGCAGAATCTCCTATAACAAAATTGTGATCGTAGCCGCCTCCGAATGCTAACTGTTCGTTAACCGCATTGATATCTTTCCCGAGCATCTTATCCTCACGGAAGTCGAAAGGTGTCCCTTCAACAGGCGCGGCGCCCTCCAGAGGAATGAGTCCGGAATCAACAGGAGTATAATATTCCGCATTTATCCTTGCCCAGTGCCCCATTACAGTGCCGCTGTCATGGCCGTTAAGATTGAAATAGCTGTGATTTGTGAAGCTTACAGGAGTATCCGCATCAGACACAGCTCTATAGTCTATTCTGAGTTTGCCGTTGCCCGGAAGTGAATATGTAACCTCGATCTGCATGTTTCCCGGAAATCCCTGGTCACCGTCCGGGCTGTCAAGACAGAATGTGATCATGTTGTCGTGCATGCCTCTCATCCCGCGTGAAGGATCCTTGTCAGCTATGCTCTCTGCTGCGTAAGCCGCCATTATGTCTCCTGATGTCACGCTTGTAAAATCGATTTTGGTTGCCCAGAGCCTGTTTTTGAAGAAATCTCTTCCGCCATGAAGACAGTTTGAGCCGTCATTTGCAGTCAGTTGATATCTGCAGCCATTCAGCTCAAACTCTGCTCCCGCGATACGGTTTGCAAAACGGCCAACAGAAACCCCGATATAGCCGCCGCCTGTTTCATACCCGCGGGCATCGTCATGACCAAGCACCACATCGCGCATTATTCCTTTTCTGTCAGGCACCGCCAGACTCACAAGTGCAGCACCGTAATCCGTGACAGCAGCCTTCATACCGTCCGGAGACTCAAGAATGTAGAGTCCTGCCGTTCTGCCGTCTTCCAGTTTCCCGAATCTTATGGATTTCATTTATCTGATCCTTTCAAGTCTCTCTTCTTCCTGCTGCTTTTTAGGAAGGAAAAGCGGTACATACTCGATCAGCACGCGTGAGGTCTGAAGACCGAACCATCTTACCGGGCTTCCCGCAAGTCTCCTGATCAAATACTTATTGTGAATAAGAAAGTTATCTATAGGAGACAGGTCTCCCTCAGCAGGCATCATCTTTCTGATCATGCAGAATTTGAATGATCCTACATCAGATGGCCCGTATATCGAATGTTCGCGTACCTGCCTTGGCAGTTCCCCTGTCTTCAGAAGATCCTGTACTATCTGCCTGAGATAGATATTGATACTCTGCTTAACTTTGTAACCCAGAATAAGGTTGACCCGGAAAATATAGTCCGTCCCGAAAGTCTCCACCTCGTATTCCCTGTCAAACGGTTCACGCGTTGTGTTGACACTTATGAACCAGTATGCATCGGCCTTTTTAGGATCCCTGTCGAGTATGGAATAAAGAATATCGCGGTCGATTTCTTCGAAATTGTCACCTTTTGCTATATATACAAGGTTGTTGCTTATATATGGAATATCCGGATCGTTCTGCAGACCTTTGATGTTGCTGAGGTAATCCCGCATCGGCAGCTTTACCTTCTGCATGCGCTCTATCTGTGTGCCGCGGTACCAGCTTATCATGATCAGCAGGATCACCAGCGAAATGATGATCGCTACATAACCGCCGATACTGAATTTACCGAGGCTGGATACAAAGAACACTCCTTCCAGTGAAAAGAACGTGACCGCAAACAGTATCGCTCCGACTATATGCCTGTGCATAACTCCGATGTAGACCGTGAAAAGTACAGTCATCATGAGCATGCTTATTGTGATTGCCAGACCGTACGCGTTCTCCATGCGTGATCCGCTTCTGAAGTAAAGTATGACTGCCGCGCATAGTATCCACAGTATGTTATTCACTAGAGGGATGTATATCTGTCCGTGCGTATCAGATGGATATCTTACATTCAGATGAGGCATGAGGTCAAGAGCCGCTGCTTCATGCACTAGCGTATAGCTTCCGCTGATGAGTGCCTGACTGGCAATGATGGCGGCCATGGCGCTGAGCACAATGGCTACAGGACGCATACCCTGAGGCAGCATCATGTAGAACGGATTCAGATCATGTATTGCAGCCATCTCAGGATTATTGCGATTCGCTAGTATCCATACGCACTGCCCCATATAGTTAAGTATCAGGCAGGTCTTTACGAAAGGCCAGCTGCGCATAATGTTTTCCTTCCCTACATGGCCCATATCCGTATACAGCGCTTCGGCTCCGGTCGTACAAAGGAAAACGCTTCCGAGTATCATAAGACCGGCTTTATTGCCCGGGCTGAAAAGCACCTTTATTGCATAAACAGGGTTAAGTGCTCTGATAATAGTAAGGTCGCCCAGTGAAAGCCATATGCCGGTTGATCCAAGATAGAGAAACCATATCATCATCACAGGTCCGAACATTTTGCCGATCGAACTCGTGCCGCTTCGCTGTATCATAAACAGCACGCTGACAATTGTCAGTGTGATAACTATAACTACGAACTGACCTTCCCCGAGCAGTCTGTTCATAAAAGGTATGCTTCGGAGACCTTCAACAGCAGTCGTAACAGTTACTGCCGGCGTAAGCACTCCATCCGCAAGCATTGTACATCCGCCGATCATTGTCGGGATGATCAGCCATTTTCCATAGTCTCTGACCAGAGTGTAAAGCGCAAAGATGCCTCCTTCACCGTGGTTGTCTGCCTTAAGTGCAATCAGGACGTGTTTGACTGTTGTCAGCAGTGTTATGGTCCAGATGACGAGCGAAAGCGATCCGACAATAAAATCCGGATCAACATACTGTATGCCCCCGTTGCCTTCAACGATGGACTTCATAACATACATAGGAGATGTTCCTATATCGCCGTATACGATACCGATAGCGACAAGGATCATTCCCATACTGAATTTGCTTTTTCTTTGTTCTGAATTACCTTCTAGTGGTCTTCCCATCTCTACATACTTTCTTTCAAAATAAAACGAGCTGATGAAAAATTATTGTATATAATGCCTATAGTATAAACCTTAATTACTGTTTGGTATATTTTTTTTCTTATTGATTTCGAAAAGCTTCTGATATTTGATAGCGTGGTAGTGCTCTCCGGTAATGGCAAGATGTCTCTTTTGCCAGGTAAACACAAGTGTCTTTCCGAAATACAGCATGTCCATTCCGCGTATTTCATCAAAAGAGACTACTTCAGTTCCTATCTCGAGCCTGTCTTTATATCCTTTTACTTCTCCGTTAGCAAGATCGATACGGCTATGGTCAGGCAGCACCTCGTAAAGCACAACTTCAGTGTCGCAAAAAACAGCTTCCTCACCCTCAAATTCCTTTATGTATTTGCATATCTCCTTTTCTGACCAGACGCCCCAGTCGTATACACTGTCAAATCTGAGCCCGTCGCCCTCAAGAAAGCCTTCCTGAGTATACGTTCCGGACTGTCCGCACTCCGTGCAGCGGAATCTGTCATCTTCCGTGACCATAGAGTCAAATGCACCGCAGCAGGAACACTTCACCAGATAGTTTTCAAGACCTTCGGCGAGCCTTTTGCCCTTGTATTTGTACATATTGCGGCGCTGTGTATCGTAGGCGTTCTCGTAAATGTCCCTGTTTATGCAGTCAGTGAGATCATCTGTACTCATTTTTTTGACTTCCTGCGATGAATAGACATTTACTATATTCCCTTTCATAGGCCCGGTTCTGGTCGTGTATGCCCACCTCGGAGCAACAAAGTATCCACCTTCTATGTGGTAAGTAACGAGCGCGCAGCCTGCGGTCTTTACAAGCTTTGCTATGCTGCTGTCCAGCTTCAGGGTCTCTCCGTTAAAAGATCTGCTCCCTTCGGGAAATATCATGATGTTGTGGCCTGCCCTGATCTTTCTGATAACTGCACGCATTGTATCGATTGAAGGAGCTCCTTTGAACGTAAAAATCGGATCCTGTGCCCATTTCATTTTGGGGCCGGCCTTTGTCCTGAGCAGATGCTCTCCGGCTACAAAATACATATGCTCGGAAAAAGCCCCCGCAACCATAAACATGTCTACTTCCGTCAGATGGTTGGACACAACTATGTACGGCTCGTCCTTTTTGCTGATTCTGTCCGTTTTGAACCCATACTTGTGGAGTAAAAGCGGAACAAGGCTTCCCACCGTCTTATATATTAATTTGTATCTGTATTTAAAGCGGCCTTTATCCACGGCCATAGTCCTCCGCATACTTTTTAATCATCTCACTGAGGCTCACCTTTGGCTCATAACCAAGCTCTCTCCTCGCCTTTTCTATGCTGAATATCTGGCTTCTTCCGAGAGTACAAACGTTGATGCGCGTTATCGGCGGAGCTTTATCATACACCCTGAACAGTTTCCATACTGCCTCAATCAGACCTGCCGCTGCGTAAACAGGCATGAACGGCAGCCTGATATATCTGGCTTTAGTACCGAGCGCAGTGAACATCTCCTCAGCGAGTTCAGTAACAAGCTTCGGCTCTCCGTTTGTTATATTGTATGCCTGTCCTACAGCTTCATCCTTTTCCATGCATAATCTGAGAGCCATAGCCGCGTTTTCAGCACATACCAGATCTACCAGCACCTTTCCTTTCTGAAAAAGCGGTATTCCGATCTGCCTGTTAACGTTTATAAGAACCGGAAGCATGTTTCTGTCACCGATGCCTGTGATACCGCGCGGTCTTATCATAGAGTACGGAACTTTATCCTGACTCCTAACCAGTTTCTCGGCCATCAGCTTGCTCTCGATGTAATAGTTCAGCCTGTTGTTTTCGTTCTGATCCTCTTCTGTAATGTTGAGGTTATTCCTCAGCGCATGGGCGCTCGGCGACGAGGTGTGTATCAGCCGTTTTATTTTATGCTTCGCACATGCGTCCAGCACGTTCCTGGTACCCTCAACGTTCGTTCTGATATATTCGCTGCGTCTGCCCCATCCTTTCAGGAGCGCGCCGCAGTGGATGACATAGTCCATGCCTTCACAGGCTTTCTCTATATCTGCTGCATTACAGAAGTCACCGCAAAAGGTATCGATTTGCTCAAAGTTATATTCTTTTGCCAGTTCAGACAGTTTCTCAGGATCACGTCCGAATGCCCTTACATGATAGCCATTCTCTGTCAGTTCCCTGACCGTGTGGCTTCCAAGAAGTCCATATGCGCCTGTTACCAGTACTTTTATTGTGTTCTTAGTATTATCCATTATTTCTCCTGATAAAACTCTCCATTCATGCAGATATTATAACACAGATTTGATTTATCTAATTCTAATTAAAAGCACCCATACACATTGTATGGGTGCCTGTGTTTATTCTGTTATCCCGGCTCAGATCTACAGGAGACTTACAGATGCAATAAGTCCTGCGAATACGATGGATACCATCGATACAAGCTTGATAAGGATGTTGATCGAAGGTCCGGATGTATCCTTGAACGGGTCGCCGATGGTGTCACCAACAACAGCAGCCTTGTGATTATCGCTGCCCTTGCCGCCGAAGTGACCAGCCTCGATATACTTCTTGGCGTTGTCCCAGGCACCGCCCGAGTTAGCCATGAAGATAGCCATTATGAATCCGGAGACTGTAGCTCCGCAGAGCATTCCGACTACTCCGAGTCCGCCGAGGATAAGACCTGTTACTATAGGAGCTGCGATTCCTACGCATGCAGGAAGGATCATCTCCTTGAGGGATGCCTTTGAGCAGAGGTCTACGCAGCGCGCGTAGTCAGCAGTAGCAGTGCCTTCCATGAGTCCAGGGATCTCCTTGAACTGACGTCTTACCTCAAGTACAACGCTCTGAGCAGCGCGGTTAACAGCGCCCATAGTAAGCGATGAGAAGAGGAACGGCAGGCATGCTCCGATGAAGAGTCCTACGAGCACCTTAGGGTCAAGCAGATTGAGCTGCAGATCCTGACCATCAGGCATGTAGACGAGGAGCTTTTCCTTGAAGTTCGCGATGAGAGCGAGCGCTGTCATTCCGGCGGAACCGATAGCAAAGCCTTTTCCTGTAGCAGCTGTTGTGTTGCCGAGTGAGTCGAGAGCGTCTGTTCTCTCACGTACTTCCGGTGGAAGTCCTGCCATTTCAGCGATACCTCCGGCATTGTCAGCTACAGGACCATACGCGTCTGTAGCGAGTGTAATACCGAGTGTGGAAAGCATTCCGACAGCTGCCAATGAGATGCCGTAAAGTCCGATGCTCGATGGTGCTACATCTACAGGGCACATTCCTGAGCAGTAGTAAGCGATGATGATAGCTGCTCCGACGATGAGAATCGGAAGTGTTGTGGACATCATGCCTGTGCCGAGTCCGCTGATAATAAGTGTAGCAGTACCTGTCTGTGAAGATTCAGAGATCTTCTGTGTCGGCTTATATGTATCAGAAGTGTAGTACTCTGTGCAGAGACCGATCAGAACACCTGCGAGGAGCCCTGCAATGATGGCCAGATAGAGTCCGTAGAACTCGATTCCGAAAAGCCACCATACGAGCACGAACGAGAATACCGCAGTAGCGATAGCCGAGAAGTTCGTACCACGGCGGAGAGCTGCAAGCAGGTTCTTCTGGCTTGCGCCTTCCTTCGTCTGTACAAAGAACGAACCGATTACGGAGAATACTACTCCGACAGCTGCCATCAGCAGCGGCAGAGCAACGGATTTTACACCAAGTCCGCTTGCGTAGAACGCGATGGCTCCGAGAGCGCATGTCGATACCATGGAACCTACATATGATTCATAGAGGTCAGCGCCCATTCCGGCTACGTCACCGACGTTGTCTCCGACGTTATCTGCTATAACTGCAGGGTTACGAGGATCATCCTCAGGGATACCGGCTTCAACTTTACCTACGAGGTCAGCGCCGACGTCAGCGGCTTTTGTGAAGATACCGCCGCCTACACGTGCAAACAGCGCCATCGAAGAAGCTCCCATTCCGAAGGTTACCATTGCGGCTGTGATATTCTCGAGTGTTTCATGGAATACGAGGTCGAGCAGCGCATACCAGAGTGATATGTCAAGAAGTCCGAGTCCTACTACAGTGAAGCCCATTACCGAGCCGGCTGAGAACGCAACTCTCAGGCCCTTATTAAGGCTCTGCTGAGCAGCACATGCAGTACGGTCATTAGCACGTGTTGCGATGCTCATCCCGATGTATCCGGAAAGACCTGAGAAGAAACCGCCTGTGATGAACGCGAACGGTACATACCATGTCAGCTTGTGTGCTGCAGCCATTCCGCAGAGCACGCAGAACATGACAATGAAGAAGATGATTACTGTACGGTACTGACGTTTCAGGAAAGCCGCAGCGCCTGTACGTACGAATCTCGAGATCTCTTTCATCCTGTCAGTTCCCTCGTCTGAGTTCAGAACCTTTTTTGCCTGTACATAGGCAAAGATCAGAGCACAGACAGAAGCAAACAGGCTTATCCAGTACAGATGTGTTAACAGATAGTCTTGCATTTGAATTGCCTCCTTAAATAACTTCTCAAAGCAATCGGTTGCCTTTATATATCGTTACAGTTTTGAGTCAAACAAGCGGTATGTTTAATAACCCCTTTGATGTAATTATATACTCAGGCAGTATTGTTCTCAACAAAGAACATTGTATTGCTTTGTTTTTCCTTGCTTGTTCAGTATAGCAGATTGCTTGAAATATACAATAAAATTCGATGTACTTCTTGTTTTTTTGACAATAATTTAAAAAGCTTTTTGTTTGTCGAAACAATTTTTACGCTCAAAAAACACACCTGCTTAACTATATTGTTATGCAGGTGTGTCTGATATTGTTTTAGTCGGCTTCACCGAAATATACGGCGCTAGCCTCTCTTCTCCTCAATCGCAGCCTGGGCAGCAGCCAGTCTTGCAATAGGAACTCTGAATGGTGAGCAGGATACATAGTTAAGTCCTACTTCATGGCAGAAGTGTATGGATGCAGGATCCCCGCCGTGCTCTCCACAGATACCGAGCTTGATGTTCGGTCTTGTCTTCTTGCCTCCATCGACAGCAATCTTTACCAGCTTGCCGATTCCTGACTGGTCGAGTGACTGGAACGGATCGCTGTCCAGGATTCCCTTTTCGACATACTCCTTGATGATTGAGCCCGTGTCGTCTCTGGAGAATCCGAATCCCATCTGTGTGAGGTCATTTGTTCCGAATGAGAAGAACTCAGCTTCTTCGGCGATCTCATCGGCTGTTACTGCAGCTCTTGGGATCTCGATCATTGTTCCGACCATGTATTTCATTTCTTCTCCGGACTCAGCGATCAGTTTATCTGCAGTCTCAACAATTGTCTTCTTAACAAACTTGAGCTCATTAACATGACCTACCAGTGGAACCATGATTTCCGGAACTACATCGATGCCTTCCTCTTTGCGTACCTCGAGTGCTGCTATTATGATAGCCTCGGTCTGCATCTCTGCGATCTCAGGATATGTAACAGCCAGTCTGCATCCGCGGTGTCCCAGCATAGGGTTGAACTCATGGAGTTCAAGAGTCTTGTTGACTACCTTCTCATAAGGGATATTGAACTGCTCTGACAGCTGCTTGATGTCCTCATCTGTCTTTGGAAGGAATTCATGCAGAGGCGGGTCAAGGAGTCTGATAGTTACAGGCCTGTCGCCCATTGCCTTGTAGATACCCTTGAAGTCTTCCTTCTGATATGGCAGGAGACCTGCAAGAGCCTCTCTTCTTTCCTCTTCGTTCTCGGCGAGAATCATTCTTCTGATCTTTGGAATTCTCTCATCGTCGAAGAACATATGCTCTGTACGGCAGAGTCCGATACCTTCAGCACCGAACGCTACTGCCTGAGCAGCATCTCTTGGGTTGTCAGCGTTTGTTCTGATCTTAAGAGTCCTTGCCTCGTCAGCCCACTCCATGATCTGGCCGAAGTCTCCGGAAAGCTCAGGAGCAAGAGTCTTGATTGCTTCTGTATAAACATTTCCATCTGTACCATTAAGCGAGATGAAGTCTCCCTCTGTGTATACTTTTCCGGCTACTGTCAGAGTCTTTTTGGCCTCGTCAACTGTGATCTCCTTGCAGCCTGATACACAGCACTTGCCCATTCCTCTAGCAACTACAGCAGCGTGTGATGTCATTCCCCCGCGCGCTGTCAGGATACCTTCAGCAGCTACCATACCGGCGAGATCTTCAGGCGAAGTTTCTTCTCTTACGAGGATGACCTTCTTGCCTTCTGCAGCGAATGCAGCAGCATCGTCTGCAGAGAATACGATCTGTCCTGTAGCAGCACCAGGCGATGCAGGAAGGCCCTTTGTTACCGGAGTTGCCTTCTTGAGTTCGTCAGCGTCGAATACAGGGTGAAGCAGCTGGTTGATCTGGTCAGGCTCTACTCTCATTACAGCAGTATCCTTGTCGATCAGACCCTCTTTTACGAGATCAACGGCAACCTTTACGGCTGCAGCTGCTGTTCTCTTACCGTTACGTGTCTGCAGCATATAGAGCTTTCTGTCCTCTACAGTGAACTCCATGTCCTGCATGTCTTTGTAATGATTTTCAAGAGTATTTGCGATCTTCTCGAACTGTGAATATACCTCAGGGAAAGCATCTGCCATTTCGGATATAGGCTGCGGTGTTCTGATACCTGCTACTACGTCCTCACCCTGAGCGTTTACGAGGAACTCACCGAAGAGCTTGTTCTCTCCGTTTGCCGGGTTACGAGTAAATGCTACGCCCGTACCGGAATCGTTTCCGCTGTTACCGAATACCATGGACTGTACGTTTACAGCTGTTCCGAGGGAATCGGATATACCGTACATCTTTCTGTACAGGATGGCTCTGTCGTTGTTCCACGATCTGAATACAGCCTTGATAGCCTCGAGCAGCTGATCTTTAGGATCCTGAGGGAAGTCTCTGCCAAGCTCTCTCCTGACTACTTCCTTGTATCCTTCGATTACTTCCTTGAGGTCGTCTGTTGTCAGCTGAACATCGAATTCGGCGCCGGCTTTCTTCTTCTGGTTTTCAAAGACTTCGTCAAAGTTGGACTTTTTGATCTCGAGTACGACGTCGCCGAACATCTGCATGAATCTTCTGTAGCTGTCGTAAGCGAACCTGTCGTTGCCTGTCTTCTTTGCAAGACCTTCAACAGCAATATCATTGAGTCCGAGGTTAAGGATGGTATCCATCATGCCCGGCATCGAGATCGGTGCTCCGGATCTTACCGAAACAAGCAGCGGATTCTCGTTGTCACCGAACTTCTTGCCCATCACTTCTTCGAGTTCAGCGATGTGCTCCCATACTTCATCGATTACTTCCTGAGCGAGGACGCCGCCGTCCTCAGTGTACTTTCTGCACACATCTGTAGTGATCGTGAATCCGAAAGGTACCGGAAGACCGATATTTGTCATCTCAGCAAGGTTTGCTCCCTTGCCTCCGAGCAGTGCTCTCATATCCTTGGTACCTTCATTGAATGAATATACATATTTTGCCATAGGCCTCATCTCCTTATTTTCTATTTTAACAATGCACCAACGTCATTAACGGTTTATTAGAAACGCAGTCTCTCTTCGATGTACGTTCTGACCTCACTGACCGGTACTCTCACCTGCTCCATGGTATCACGGTCGCGTATGGTGACTGAACCGTCTTCTGCAGTATCAAAGTCAACACAAATGCAGAATGGTGTACCGATTTCATCTTCTCTTCTGTAACGCTTGCCGATTGATCCTGCAGCGTCATATTCAACCATGAAGTACTTGCATAGCTCTTCATATACCGGACGTGCAACGTCTTCGAGCTTTTTTGAAAGCGGAAGTACGGCAGCCTTGTAAGGTGCAAGAGCCGGATGCAGTCTCAGTACAGTGCGGACGTCCTCCTTGCCTTTACCGTCTGTAAGGACTTCTTCATCATATGCGTCCACAAGGAATGCCAGAACAAGTCTTTCCACTCCTACCGAAGGTTCTATGCAGTAAGGTACATATCGCTCATTTGTTTCAGGATCGAGATAACTCATGTCCTCTCCGGAATGTGTCTGATGAGCCATAAGGTCGTAATCTGTACGCGACGCGACTCCCCAGATCTCGCCCCAGCCAAACGGGAAAAGATATTCTATATCAGTGGTTGCATTACTGTAATGCGAGAGCTCCTCAGGTGTGTGATCTCTGAACCTTGTAAATTCAGGCTTGAGCCCAAGATTCTTAAGGAAGCTGAGGCAATATGCCTTCCAGTAATCGAACCAGTCCAGCTCAGTACCCGGTTTGCAGAAGAACTCCAGCTCCATCTGCTCAAACTCTCTTACTCTGAAGATAAAGTTTCCAGGTGTGATCTCATTTCTGAATGATTTTCCGACCTGCGCAATGCCGAAAGGTATCTTTTTGCGGGCAGTCCTCTGAACATTTTTGAAATTGACAAAGATTCCCTGTGCAGTCTCAGGTCTCATATAGATCTCTGACTTGGAGTCTTCGGTTACACCCTGGAATGTCTTGAACATCAGGTTGAACTGTCTGATACCCGTGAAATCGCTCTTGCCGCAGTTCGGACACTTTATGCCCTTGTCAATGATGAAGTTCTCCATCTCTTCCCTGGACCAACCGTCAACTACGACTTCCGTATCAGGCTCATTCTCCTTGTACCAGTCTTCAATCAGCTGGTCTGCTCTGTAGCGGGTCTTGCACGATCTGCAGTCAATCAGAGGATCGCTGAAACCGCCTACATGACCGGACGCTACCCATGTCTGAGGGTTCATCAGGATAGCCGCATCCAGCCCAACATTAAGTCCGGATTCTCTTATGAACTTCTGTCTCCAGGCGTCCTTGATGTTATTCTTGAACTCCACACCCAGAGGGCCGAAGTCCCACGTATTTGCCAGTCCGCCGTATATCTCTGATCCCGGGAAGATGTAGCCTCTGTTTTTACAGAGAGCAATTATCTTCTCCATTGTTACGGCTCTGTCGGTTACAGGAATATCTTTCTTATCAATTGGCATAAATTAAAGCTCCTCGTCCTTGAATTCTTCTTCGATTATATCTTCGGCGTCACTCTGCTTGTAAGCATCGGAAGCGTCCTTAATGAGCTCCTTTACAGTCTTTCCGGCCTTTTTTGCGAAGCTGTCGATTGTGCTCATAAGCTCATCAAGTGTATCCTTGTTGATGGCATCCTGAGCCTTATCCATACCTTTTACTACTGCACCTCTGGCCTTGTCGTAAAAACCAACTACCTTGCCGTCAATGTCTATAACATTGCCTTTATCATCAACAAAGTCGATGCTGCACTGTGTACCCATAGCTGCTACTATACCCAGTATTGCTCCCCATGGTACGAGAACTGCTCCGATTACGCCGGCAGTTACCGGGAAGTTGACGATCGTCTTCTCGCCTTTACTTACGAGTATCCTGGAAACATTACCCTTGTCTACGATTTCCTTAAGCTTGGCAAACAGCGGGCTGTCCTTGAGGCTCGCGCCGTCTACTTTGTCATGCTCTTTGTTCATCTCATCTTCGAGGGCGATAATAGCGTCCACTACGCTTCCTTCAGCAGCTTCGAGAGCAGCTTTTGCTTCAGCGTAAGTTGAACCTGTTCTGTCCTTTACAAGTTCGATTTTCTCCAGCGTGATCTCCATTATTTTACCTCCAATCCTCTGGATGCTCTGAGCACATCTACCCCGAGATACCGGTCTGTATACTCAGAAAGTATTTCTCTGACCTCACTGCGCACTTCAGGCTTGAGGTCTACTTTT
>JBGUVT010000090.1:0-2617 GCA_045220485.1 Anaerovoracaceae bacterium
TCAATGTAAATACCAGGAGAATGCCAAAGCCAATATATGCTCCTGCCAGCATGGACAGCAAAAAGTATCCGACCGGATTCTTCTTCAGAAGAGCGGACTTTGCGGCTGCTCCTTTGGAAGCAGCCGTGAATTCTTCATTAAACATATCAGGATCCTTTCTGTCAGTTTCTGACTACTCTTCTCTTTCGGAGAAGCGGAACATCGACTGTCTCAGCTCGTTACCCTGATCATAGCGCTTACCGCCCCAGTAAATGCGTCCCTGGATCTCGCACTTCGGATTCGGAGTGACATCCTTCATGATGTATTTCAGGAATTCCTCAAATCCTGTACGGTCTACGATATAGCCGATATGCTCCTTGCTCTCAACTGCCGCTTTATCCAGATACTCATCAAGATACGCATAAACATTGCAGATGACCTTTTTCACAGTATCGTGATCAGCCCATCTCATGAAGTCTTCTGCCATGCGCGGATTCTTCTTGCCGGTACGCCCAAGCAGCACGACACGGAAGTATTCTTCCTTGCTTCTTGTCCACGCTCTTGTCGGGCAGTAGTTGACACAGAGCGCGCATCCTACACATTTATTGGCATCGCGCTCAATTTTGCCGTTTACGACTTTGAGGGCTCCGACCGATCTCTTTTTGCAGTACTTAACGCACTGCTCACATCCGACACACCGGTCCTTATTGTACTGAGGTTCGCTCATGCCTATGATGCCGAAGTCATTGAGACGTGTGTGCGCGCAGTCATTCGAGCAGCCCGTGAAGGCGATCTTTACGTGATGATCGTTCGGGAATATAGCCTTATCTATCTCCTGCGCGAATTTCTTTGTATCATAGTTGGCGAACGGGCAGAGCTGTTTGCCCGGACAAGCCACGACATTACGTGTTCCGGAAGCAGGATATCCGCCGTTATAGTCCTCCTGATTGACGCCTCTGTTCTCAATGATCAGCTGAAGTGCCTTGTTGACTTCTTCCACGTCAGTCAGGTCGATCCCCGGGATCTCAAATCCCTGACGATTGGTGATGTTTACCATGCCTTTGCCGTATTTTCTGGCTATATCGACGACGCGCTGAAGCGAATCAACATCGATCTCTCCGCCCGGGCAGCGCACACGGGAAGCTGTTTCGCCTCTGACCTTGGATACACGGAAGGCGTTTTTCTTCAGTTTTTTTAAATTTGTATCTAAACTCGTCTTGTTCATGATTCCACCTCCCGCTAATCGATCAGTGTCTTGTGTTCAGAGAACTTGAATACAGGACCATCGATGCAGACATACTTGTCGTTGATGCGGCAGTGTCCGCATTTTCCGATCCCGCAGCTCATCCTTCTCGAATCCGAGATCCATACGTTATCTTCGCTGAGGCCTCACTTGACGAGTTCGATCATAGAGAACCTGATCATCGGAGGAGGACCGACTACGATGGCCTTACACTTGCTGATATCTCTGATTGGGATATCCGGAATGTATTTTGTGACCAGCCCGACTTTGCCCGCATATCCTTCAGGCGCTCCATCGACAGTAAGCGTCAGATCGATCTTCTCAGCCCAGTCCTTAAGATCTGCCTTAAACATGATCTCTCCCGGGTCCTTGAATCCGGCGATCATGTGTACGTCTTTAGCGCTTTCTGTCTCGCACAGATACTGGACTACGCCTCTTACAGGCGAAACCGCAGTACCGCCGACAACGATGATCAGCTCTCCGCCTTCAAACTCATGCACATCAAAGCCATTGCCGTAAGGTCCACGGAGGAAGAGACTGTCGCCTGCCTTGAAGTTTTCAAACAGATAATCCGTTACTTTTCCTACTGCTCTCAATGTCAGGTCAACGTAATCAGGTCCGATGCCGCTGACTGAGATAGGACACTCTCCGACCTTAGGGATCGAGATCTGGAAAAACTGGCCAGGCTTTACGTCTCCCACGTAAGTAAACCTGAATGTCCATTCCTGAGCCGTGTGTTTTATAATGTCCTGAAGCTTTGAAGGAACTGGTGTATATTCATTCTTTCCGCAGTTACACATTAGCTGACACCTCCTTCACTCTCGCGTTAAGCTTGTTTATGCAGTTTGCAAACGAGATGTACTCAGGGCATACAGTATCGCAGCGTCCGCAGCCTACGCACATATCGTATCCAAAGCGTTTTCTGAAGTCGTATACCTTGTGCAGCACCTTGAATCTCATTCTCTCTCCGTTGGTCTTTCTCATTACCAGACCGCCTGCCACATCGGTATATCCGTCTACCATGCAGGAAGCGTTAACGCGGCGGCGCTCACCGACTCTGCCGTTATCAGTATAGAAAATATCCTGAATGGTAAAGCATGTGCATGTCGGGCACACGAAGTTGCAGCGCCCACAGTTGACACAACGCTTGGTGTACTCATCCCACATAGAGTCCTTGAACAACTCTATAGGTACTTCCTCCGGCCTTTCGACCTTGAACTCCGCCTCTGTCACAAAACGAGGTTCAACATTATCTTTTGCCCCACCTGCGCCTTCAAATGCAGCAAGCATTTCTTTATCTTTGACATCGCAGTATACCTTACCGTCTATCATATCGATCGAGAAAGCATACTCATCTGTCTTATTGCTTCCCATGTCTACGCAGAAGCTGTTCGG
>JBGUVT010000091.1:0-17698 GCA_045220485.1 Anaerovoracaceae bacterium
GCATCCCGTCATCTTGCAGACGATCACACGCCACCAGCTCATATCCTTCTGCCCTCTTAGTTCGGCTTCCACCTGCGGGATGCCCGATCCGGCGATATCCGGCTCCCTTCCGAGCAGCCAGGATACGGTCACTGCAATCACGATCAGTATCCCGGCACAAATGAGTGCCGCCGGCACTCCTCCCTCATGTACATAGCCGGTAAGCATACTCCTCAGCCTGTCTGCTCCGGTAAGCATGAGTCTGAACACTGAAATAAGAGCACCTGTGATAAAACCTATCAGGGTGCCCTCAGCTATCAGCACATATTTGAATCTTTTTCGCCGGTCAAGGTTAGCGACGACCGGCGATCCGCTGCTTTTTTCTGTCTCTTTCATTACATAATCAGCTTACTGTACTGAAGCCATCATCTCACGTTTCGCTGCAGCCTGCTTTTCTGCATCTGCCCAGTAGTCTCTCTTCTCAGACTTTCCTCTGTTAATAACGATCATCACTATGATAACTACGATCAGCACGAGTGACGAGCCTATGCTTCCTTCAACACCGAAGTTCACATTATAGAACAAGCCGTTTCTTGCCGATGCCGCTTCCAGCCTGAATATCGAATACTCGGATACGATGCCGCTGTTAGGCAGCCCGAATATGATATTCTGCGTGTAGTTCCATGCAGCATGGAACCAGAATGCGACCCAGATCCCATCGTAGTAGTAAACGAATAATGAAAAAATGATGGCGACCAGGAATATCTGACTGCCCGCAATCGCTGTAAATCCCGGATTAGCCATGTGCAAAGCCATGAACACTATCGAATTCACCAGTATTGCGACCAGCGGATTGCGGTATCTTCTTCTGAGCTTCTGGTACAGATACAGCCTGTCCGTAATTTCCTCCGAACTTGACTGAATGAATACACAGATAAGGAAGGCTATCAGCATCTTCGGGTCTATCCCATTGTATGAAAGCTTGATGTCGCCGGTCAGATACGACATAAGGACGCAGAATCCGTTAGTTCCGAATCCGAGCAGCAATCCAAGCAGAATGCCCTTTAAATTGTTAAGGCTTTTATTGGGAGCCAGCGCCTTCAGCATCGGCCTGTTCCCTTTGAATATGACAGCAAAGAGCAGAAACGCGATCCATACGCCGAATGTGTACAGATAGTCACCAAGGAAAGTGCCTATGTTGTCGCTTCCGCTCCAGGCAGTCAGCTTATCCTGTACATTCAAAAATTTGAAAACAACGGAAGATATGATTTCTCCCACAACAAGCAGCATCAGCGAGCACAGTGCAGCCAGCAGAAAAAAGTCCGTTGTCTTTCTGCAGGGACGGGTCACCTTTTCAATTAACTCTTTCATCTCATATCCCTCTTGCCTTATTTTTGCTTGCTTTTCTAATGTAAACAGCCCGGGTACAGCATACCCGGGCTGCACTTATTCATACTAGTTACCGTACTCCTCTGCCCACTGATTGAAGTAATCGATCTGCATGGCCTTCTTGACCTCGCTGAGAGTCTGTTCAGCTGTCCTTCTTGCTTCTTCGGTTCCCTCTGTCAGTGCAGCAATGACTTCCTCAGGATGTGCCTCGAAGTATGCTCTTCTCTCTCTTATAGGAGTGAGGAACTCATTAAGCACGGCAAAGAGGAACTTCTTCACCTTCACATCACCGAGTCCGCCTCTTCTGTAGTGAGCCTTCAGCTCATCGAGGTCCTTATACTCAGGCAGGAACTTCCCGAATGAATCAGGCTGTACGAATGCGTCAAGATATGTGAATACAGTATTGCCTTCTACTTTACCAGGATCACTCACTTTGAGATGTCCCGGATCAGTGAACATCGACATAACCTTCTTGCGCAGAGTCTCCTCGTCGTCCGAAAGGTAGATGGTGTTGCCGAGTGACTTCGACATCTTCGCCTGTCCGTCTGTTCCCGGAAGTCTGAGGCAGGCTTCATTCGGAGGCAGATAGATCTCAGGCTCCACGAGCACGTCGCAGTTGTATGTGCGGTTGAACGATCTTACTATCTCCCTGCACTGCTCGAGCATAGGCTCCTGGTCCTCGCCGACCGGAACGATAGTTGCCTTGAATGCTGTGATATCGCTGGCCTGGCTTATAGGATATGTGAAGAATCCTACCGGAACGCTTTCGCCCTCGAAGCCTCTCATCTTGAGCTCAGCCTTTACGGTAGGGTTTCTCTGTACTCTGCTGACAGTGACGAGGTTCATGTAGTAAACAGTCAGTTCGTGAAGCTGTGGAATCTCGGACTGGATGAACATATTTGTCTTGGCAGGATCAAGTCCCACTGACAGGTAGTCAAGAGCTACCTGGAACACGCTCTCCCTGACCTTCTTCGGGTTGTCGAAGTTGTCGGTCAGCGCTTGCGCGTCAGCGATCATTACAAATACTTTATCGTAACTCGGATCATCCTGCAGTTCGAGCCTCTGCCTCAGAGATCCTACATAGTGTCCGATGTGAAGTCTTCCAGTCGGGCGGTCGCCCGTAAGCATGATTTTATTTTTCTTTTCAGCCATTGTTGTCCCTTTCTCTAGTTGCTATCGGCCAAACTGTACCGTTAGATATTTTTGTTCTTATTTAGCGGCGCCATCGATAAATCTGTTTTTCTGTTACCACCGCATCAACGGGTCTGTCGTGAGGCTCTGTAGGAATCTCATCAGCGAGCACTTCTTCGAAGCAAATAGCCAGTGTGAAGCAGTCACTTCTTATCTTGGTGAGATATTTATCGTAATAACCTGCACCGTGCCCTATCCTGTTGCAGTTTCTGTCGCAGGAAAGACATGGCAGAATTATCAGGTCAACGTACTCAGGAAGCATCACTTCAGTGCCTGCAGCAGGTTCAGGTATCCCGTATGCTCCCGGCACCAGGTCATCAAAACTTTTGATCACCCTTGCCTCCATGGCATCCACAGTACCGGTCCTGTGACCCTCTTCATCCAGGTCGACGCAGAGAGGCAGACAGACCCGCTTTCCTTCCTCCAGCAGTTTGCTGATGAGTGCAAGCGTAGCCGGTTCCTTTCCTACAGAAAAATATGCAAGTATAGTCTTGCAGTCGCGGACTTCCGGCATTGTGAGTACATTCAAAGCAATCGAAGCCGAAGCGCTGCTTCTGTACTCCTCCGAAGTCGCGTTGATCTTTTCCCGTATTTCCTTTCTTACCTGCTGTTTCTCTGTCATGCTTCTATTGGATTTCCCGCTGCATCACGCGGTGTCATTTTGCTTATTATATTCCTTCTTATACGTTTCGTATAGAGTGCCGACATTGTAAAGCCGGCGACTTCTGCGCAAGGGAAGGCCCACCATACCATATTTACTCCGCCGATCTTCGCAAAGATGTAAGCACAAGGAATTATGATGAGCAGCTGTCTTACCAGCGAGATATTCATGCTGTACACGCTCTTGCCGAGTGCCTGGAACGCTGCTCCTCTCATGATCGCGTAACCCGCAAACGGGAAGTTGAGCGATATGATATGGAGCGCTACCACTCCCATAGATACCATCTCAGGCGGAGCATTGAACAGTGCCATAAGCTGTTCCGGGAAGAGCCAGAATATTAGTGTGCCGACAGACATAACTCCGATGCCGTATCTGACACCGATGCTCATGGCCTTCTCGAGCCTGTCTCTTCTGTCTGCGCCGTAGTTGTACGCTATGATAGGAACAGAAGCGTTGTTCATGCCGAAGAGAGGCATGAATACGAAGCTCTGCAGCTTGAAGTATACTCCGAAAGTCGTGACTGCAAGGTCGGAGAACGATGCAAGTATCTTGTTGAGGCTGAAGTTCATGACAGCTCCGACAGACTGCAGTACTATCGAAGGTATACCGATCCTGTATATCTCCTTCATGCTCTGCCAGTGCGGACGCAGTTTGTGTATGGAGAGTTCCACCTCTTTGTTGAACTTTCTGTTGAATGTGAACCCCAGTATGCATCCGAGTATCTGTCCGAATACAGTCGCAATAGCAGCGCCCTTTGCTCCCATGGCCGGGAGTCCGAAGAACCCGAATATCAGGATAGGGTCGACTACCGCGTTGAATAGAGTACTCGATAACTGCATGTAAAAGATGTAGTTGGTCTTGCCCGTGCCCTGAAGCAGTCTCTCAAACATCGACTGTATCATCGGAGCGATCGAGAGCCACTGGGTTATCCGCAGGTATGCAGTTCCTTCGGATATTATCATCGGATCAGTATTTGCTGAAGTTATAAGCCTCATGATAGGACCGGCAAAGCATCCTATCACAAAGAATATTGTGTAGTTGATGGCTGCAAGTATAAATCCGTTATGAGCCACTTTGTCCGCTTTGTCATACTGCTTTGCTCCAAGATATCTGGAGAGCAACGCGCTCATGCCGACCGCTGTACCGATACCGAACGCAACGTTTAAGTTCTGAAACGGGAAGCAATATGATACTGCCGTCAGCGAGTCAGTGCTGTAGTGTCCGAGGTAGATCGAGTCAACGATATTATAAAGCGCCATGACGAACATCGACACCGCGAGAGGGGCTGACATCTTCAGAAGCAGCGGGTGGACAGGCTCGGTTCCGAGCTTGTCCGAATCGCGCTTTTTAGTCATTTCGCTGTTTGATTGTTCTTTTTCCTGCTTGAATTTATCTTCCATTTTATTGCTTTCTTTATCAGCTTCTGAGCTCCTCACCCTTTCTGCGGGCGGAAGCACGCTGGAATGCTTTTATTATCTCGACGATAGGTATGATGAGTATCGCCAGGCCCATGGCTATGCCGTACTCCTTCATGCTGATCGTAGTGAACTCGAAAAGCTCTGCCAGCGCCGGTATCTCGATAACTACTGTAGTCAGCAGCAGTGCCATTGCAGCCGAGCCCCACAGCCAGAGATTCTGCTTCGAAAGTCTGAACAGTGACTGTCTGCGCGATCTCATGTTGAACGAGTGGAATATTTCGGTCATGGACATTGTCAGGAATGCCATCGTGATACCGTCGTTGCTGGCCACTATGTGCCACTGTCCGGTCTCAAGGAACTCACCGATGAAGTACGCCGTGAGCACCAGAAGTGTTGTAACAGCGCCCTGATAAACTATATCCACATCCATACCGCCTGCGAAGACACCCTCACGCGCGCTTCTAGGCTTCTGCTTCATGGAGTCGCCTTCGCCCTCTTCCATTCCGAGAGCCAGCGCCGGAAGCGAATCAGTGATCAGGTTGATCCAGAGCAGGTGTGCCGGCTTGAGGATCGTGAAGTTAAGTATCGTAGCTATAAGAATCGACAGTACCTCGCTTATATTAGTAGCAAGCAGGAACTGTATCGACTTTCTGATGTTGGAGTAGATGCGGCGCCCCTCTTCGACCGCTGAAACGATCGTTGCGAAGTTATCGTCCGCAAGTATCATGTCGGCAACATTCTTCGTAACGTCAGTACCGGTAATGCCCATGCCGACTCCGATGTCAGCAGACTTGATAGCCGGAGCGTCGTTGACGCCGTCTCCCGTCATGGCTGTGACCATATTTCTGGCGCGCCAAGCCTTAACTATCCTTACCTTATGCTCAGGCTGCACTCTCGCATATACCGAGTAAGTACTGACCTTGTTGAGGAGCTCCTCATCGCTCATGTCGTCGAGAGCGGCGCCGAGTATCGCATCGTCCGCGCTCTCAATGATGCCGAGGTCCTTACCAATGGCAACAGCGGTATCGAGCTGGTCTCCTGTGATCATGATCGGCCTGATGCCTGCTGTACGGCACTCCGCTACAGCTGCCTTTACCTCAGGTCTGATCGGATCGATCATTCCTACAAGGCCTACAAAGATCAGCTTCTGCTCGAGAACCTCATCTGAATAATCGTCAGGTCTCTCATGATATACACGCGCTGCGAGCGAGAGAACTCTGAGTGCCTTGCCGGCCATCCTGGAGTTGTCTCTTCTTACGTTTGCCGCCAGTTCTTCGGTCAGCGGCTCAATCCCATGGTCGGTAAGAATGTGCGTGCTGTGTCTGAGCACCACGTCAGGAGCTCCCTTTGTGAACTGCACGTACTCAGATCTGGCAATGAGCTTGTCAAGCTCGGTGTCGAGTCCGGCCGGTGAATCCATGTCGTTGTTCTTGTGAACGGTAGACATCATCTTGCGTCCCGAGTCGAACGGAGCCTCTCCCACGCGCGGGAAGAGATCTACGAGTTCGTTCTTCGGCAGATTCTGTATTGAAGAGTATGCTACGAGTGCGGCCTCCGTAGGCTCGCCCACGACTTCCGAAACACCGTCTTCATTTATCTTGAGCTCTGCATCACAGCAAAGAGCCATGCCTGCAGCAAGAAGATCTCTGTCATGACCTGCATAGTCAACGACAGTCATCTTGTTCTGTGTGAGCGTACCGGTCTTGTCTGAGCAGATTATCTGTGCGCAGCCGAGTGTCTCAACAGCCGTGAGTCTCCTTATAACTGCGTTTCTGTGTGACATCTTGGTGACGCCTATTGAGAGAACGATGGTCACTACTGCAACGAGCCCCTCCGGAATCGCCGCAACAGCGAGCGAGATCGCCAGCATGAATGTGTCTATCATTACGTCCATGCTGAGCCTTCCGGCCTTGATGACTCCGAGTACAAAGATGAATGCGCAGATACCGAGTACCAGCTTTGTAAGAATGCGCGAGAGTTGTGCCAGTTTGATCTGCAGCGGCGTAAGTTCTTCTTCAGCCTGCGAGATAGCGTCCGCAATCTTGCCCATCTCGGTAGCCATGCCTGTCCCCGTGATCACGGCTTTTCCCCTGCCGTAAACCACAGTGCTGCCCATGTATATCATGTTGCGTCTGTCACCGAGCGGTACATCTTTGGCATTAGCTGCAAGTTCAAGCGCATCGCTCTGCTTGGTGACCGGCACCGATTCTCCGGTCAGTGCGGCCTCTTCTACTTTCATCGAAGCCTCTTCTATGATACGTCCGTCAGCAGGTATGCTGTCACCTGCCTCCAGTATCACCACATCGCCGACGACCAGTTCGCTGCTTTCTATGCTCACAATCTGACCATCGCGGAGCACCTTGGACTTCGCGGCTGTCATCTGCTTAAGTGCAGCAATGGCCTCCTCAGCTTTGTTCTCCTGTACCACTCCGAGCACGGAGTTGAGTATTACAACGAATAGGATGATAAATACATCCGACGGATTTTCATGCTGATACAGCGAAGTGATCAGCGAGAGTACTGCCGCCGCGAGCAGGATTATGATCATCGGGTCCTTCATCTGGTCGAAGAACCTTGCAATACTGCTCCTTTTCTTTGCTTCAATAAGCTTGTTTGGTCCGTTTGCCTCGAGCCTTGCTGCCGCCTCTGCAGCCGAAAGGCCCTTCGCCTCGGAACCTGTCTCAGCGAGTACCGATTCGACGGACTCGAGATATGGTCTGTAACCTTCTTTCATAATAAATGATCCCCTGTTCTTACTAATCCGATAACTTGATTGCAACCGGTGGGATCAGGTGCAGACATCGCATTTTCGATGTCCCGGCCTCATCCCGCAGATAACTGACGAATTATATCATTTTTGGAAGCCTATTTCCATAAAAGCGTTGATTTTATAAGTATTACTGAGCTCCTCAGTCATGACTTTCCCATCCGCCGCAAAGCCGGAAATGATGTCTTGTTCGGCTTTTTTTCTGGAAAGGACTGCTCTGATGCTGCTCCTGAATCGGCATATCATCAGAGTTTATTGTTTTTTTAACGAACTTTAAGAAAAGCGTTGATTTTTCAAAGCATTGAAATATCAAGTGTTTATATTTGCGCCGCTGACATTGACAATTAATTGACGATGTTTTTGTTTGACATCACATTTTCAACACATTAGAATTTATTTGTATAGATTCAGATTGGGGTAGTATGTCTTTTTTATCGATCTGAACGAATACGATCAACCTTATAAGTTATTGGATTTTTTAAGGAGGTTTTTTTATGAGCGTTGGTGAATTTATAGGCTGGTTAGACGGTCTTGTATGGGGTACCGTAATGATGGTTCTCATCATCGTTGTAGGTATTCTCCTGTCCGTTAGAACCAAGTTCCACCCACAGAGAAGACTCGGATTATCCCTCAAGTATGCTGTAAACAATGAGGACGGCGCTGAGGGTGACGTATCCAGCTTCGGAGCTCTGACAACAGCTCTCGCTGCTACAGTAGGTACAGGAAACATCGTAGGTGTATCCACAGCTATCATGGGCGGCGGTCCTGGAGCTCTCTTCTGGATGGAGTTCGCTGCATTCTTCGGAATCGCTACAAAGTATGCAGAAGGTGTTCTGGCTGTTAAGTACAGACATGTAAAAGAAGACGGCTCGATCCTTGGCGGACCTTTCTACTACATTGAAAAGGGAATGGGCCCTAAGTGGAAATGGCTCGGCAAGCTGTTCGCTCTCTTCGGAGCACTCGCCGGAGCTCTCGGTATCGGAACATCCACACAGGTCAACGGTATCGTAAACGCTATCAACAAGGTAGCTGTAGAGGCTGGCGCAACAAAGGTTGCCTTCACAGCATTCGGTGAGGATGCTACATGGGTCAAGGTAATCGCTGCTATCATCATCACAGCAGGCACGATCGCCGTAATCGTCGGTGGTATCCAGAGAATCGCTCAGGTAACCGAGAAGATCGTTCCTGCAATGATGGTACTCTACGTAGTATCCGCTCTGCTGGTATTCTTCTTCAACATCGGTCACCTCGGTGAAGCTCTTGTAAAGGTATTCTCCGGTGCATTCGGTGCTAACGCTGAGTACGCTGCACTCGCAGGTGGAGCTGGCGCTGCATTCAGACTTGCGATCCAGAAGGGCGTTGCGAGAGGTATCTTCTCGAACGAGGCTGGTCTCGGTTCCGCTCCTATCGCTGCTGCTGCTGCACAGACAAAGGAGTGCGTACGTCAGGGCATGGTATCGTCGACAGGTACATTCCTCGACACAATCGTCATCTGCACAATGACAGGTCTCTGCGTAGTTATGACAGGCGCAAACGAGCAGGGTCTCGAGGGCGTAGAAGTAACGATGTGGGCATTCGGACATGGATTCCCATGGCCAACAATGGTAGGATATGTAATCCTTGCTACATGCCTCGCACTCTTCGCATTCTCGACTATCCTCGGTTGGGACTACTACGCTGAGAGATGCTTCGACTACTTCACTAACGGCAACAAGGGTGCTATCAGAGCTTACAGATGGCTGTATGTAGCTGCTGTAGCTATCGGACCTTTCCTGCCACTCGGAGTTGTTTGGGACTTCGCTGACCTGATGAACGGACTCATGGCATTCCCTAACCTGGTTGCTCTGTTCGCTCTCTCCGGCGTTGTTGCAAAAGAGACATTCGACTTCTGGGAAAGAAGACAGTCAGGCGCATACAACGACAACCTGCCAAAGAAGGCTAAAAAATAGTCTAACGGCTTAACGATCAATCGATCACAAAAACAAACCAATAACTAATGATGACCCCGCACTCCGGTGCGGGGTCATTTATTATCTGTTTCTCTGTATCAGCGGGCATTACGGTCCGTCTGTTATTTTTTCTTTTTCTGGTTCTGAGCACCAACTACAGGTTCGGCTTTTACCTTCTTCCAGGTCTTCCTTACCTGATCGATCTGCTTCTTGTCTACATTTCTCTTCTTCAGCTCTCTGACATACATCTCTTCCGTCATGCCGATCTGCTTGTAGTACTTGATCATCTCTTTTTCCTTGTACTGGATGAAGAAGTAAAGGCCTCCTACTACTGCAAGACCGATCACCATCGCAACCAGCAGACCCCACCATTTGAGTTTAAGGATCAGCAGTATGGAAGCTATCACCCAGACAGCTCCGATAGCGATAGCCGAGTTCCTGAGAGTTTTCTGGTCGATGCCCTTAGGAGCCTTTACACCCTGTGTATTGAGCTGCTGCCTGTAGACATTCTTCTGATATCCGCCGGAAGGGCGGTTGTAGTTCATGTTTCCCTGCATGCCGCTCTTTGCTTTTCCGTATCTGTTCTTTGCCATGTTCTCTTTCCCTTCTGATAGGTAATTATTTTTTACTATGTGAGTTTATCACAATATCGGGCGGTGTCAATGGCAGTCTTCTTTCTTCATCCTTTGTAATCACCGATTTCTTGCAGGTATGCGGCGATTTGCCGTATAATATAAACACTATGAAAATGACAGATTTGCTTGAAAAAGACAAAGACAAGCTGCTTACGGAACTATCCGCCGCAGCTTCCGCCGAGAAGGCCATCCACGTCCTCGAGAACGAAATGGACAAGCTGCTCCTTAAACACAATGAGCAGTGTGAGACCGACCGCGAAAGGGAGTCCGCCGCGTACATGATGCAGGCGGTCAGGCTTTCCCTGCCACTGATTGACTCAAACGGAAAGATGAAGGTATGGGAGAGCGGTCAGAAGAGCGAAGAAGATCACGGAGGTTCATTTAAACTATCGTTCCTTGTGCTCCTGATAATCGGTCTCGCGCTATGTGTGTTCGGCTTTGGTCCGCTGATGATGGATGCCTATATAGCGGCAGCAGCAAATGCCCGCGACCAGGTGATCCTTCACGGAGGAGCAACGCTGGTCGGTCTGGTCGCCCTTTACTTCTCAGGCTACATGTACAGCCGTCCTAAAAAGGTTAGCGGCAAGAAGGAGTATCAGGTGGATATCCGCATAGATGCCGACCGCATCTACCGCAATTTCCGCACTGCTCTTCTGTCTGTAGATCAGAGCCTCGAGGAGATCCGTGCTTCGGAGCGCTGGAAGGCACGTGAAAAGGCAGGAAGCATCGACGGCAGGACTGTTTCGCAATCCGAGCTGGATCTCTTCTCTGACCTTCTGGCCGCGGCATACAGCGGTGATCCGGAGTATGCACTCGAGAAGGTCGAACAGATAAAGTACTTCCTTCACAGGCAGCAGATAGAAGTTCTGGACTACAACAAGGAGAATGAGAAATACTTCGATCTTATGCCGGGCAGCAAGGCAGCTACAATAAGACCTGCAATGGTAGCACAGGGCGGACTCCTAAAAAAAGGTCTCGCTTCTACCGGCAGATAAGCTACAGAAAGGCTGAATAATGGATCGTTTTTTCGGATTTGACCTGGGAGATGCCGAAAGCGCCGTCGCAAGACTTCACAAAGAAGATCAGGTGGTGCCGGAGATGCTCACTGTTGTTGGTGAGCAGAGTTTTATTACGGCTTACGCGCAGCTTTCATCAGGTGAACTCCTTATAGGTGAAAAGGCATGCTATGCCGACAATGTAATAAAGCGCAAGATCCGCTTCAAGAGCAGGTTTCTGACGGACCGCTCAAGCGCGGCAGATGTAAAGAGCTTCGCGGCGGGTGTTCTTGGTGAGCTCTATGGCAGTGGTGATCTCATACGGAACGAAAACTGCTCGTTCTATGTGGGCTGTCCTGCAGGCTGGAATAAAAATACCAGAGAGCATTATCGCGAGATTTTTGAGAGTGCGGGATACCCTCCTGCAAAGATAATCTCCGAGTCAAGAGCTGCAATGGTAAGCGCCTGCCAGTCCAAACACCTGCAGGTCGGAGTCGACATACTGTCGAAGCCGGTGCTGGTAGTGGACATTGGCTCGTCGACTACCGACTTCGCCTACATTATGGGCGGCAAAGAGGTAGAGATGCAGACTGCCGGCGAAGTAGTTCTTGGCGGAGGAATCATGGACGAGATCCTTCTGCTGGAGTCTTTGGAAGCATCGGGACTCGCGCGCAAGAAGATCAAATCCGTCTTTGATGCCAGCGATGCGTGGAAAAACTACGCCGAGTTCGCAGCCCGCAGGCTTAAAGAGAAGTATTTCTCCGATGAAGACTACTGGACTCACCACGAATGCAAAGAAACCATTGTCATGCACTATGACCGGCCTGTCAAGTTCACCCTCAGGATGAACAGCACAGTCGCAAAGCAGCTTGTGAACAGAAGAGTCCCTACCCTGAACAACCGCTCATGGAAGGATGTCTTCATTGCCTCACTCAAGGATGTAAAGGAAAACATATCGGGCGAGCAGCCTGAACTCATATTCCTTACAGGCGGAGTCAGCAAGCTGGCTGCCATAAGGGACTGGTGCAGCGAAGTCTTTACCGACTCGGTCATAATATCCGCTACCGATCCTGAGTTTTCGGTAGCAAGAGGTCTCGCGTACTGCGGACGTATCGACGAAGACATAAGGGAGTTCCGCGAAGATCTCGATCAGCTCATCAAATCCACTACTATTGAAGATATCGTAGAGAAGCACATTCCGCTTCTCTATAAAGACGCTGTCGACTGTCTGGTAGAGCCTATCATCGAGCAGGTAGCCATGCCTCTTTTCGACAGGTGGAGAGACGGTGAGATCAAAAAGCTCTCGGATACTGACGAGATACTGCAGGTAGAGATCGCTGAATTTCTCAAGAAAGACGAAACCAGAGAACTTCTTGCGGGACCGATCACCTCGTGGCTCAAACCGGTCATAGAAGAGCTCGAGTCGTACACGGTTCCTATATGCATCAAGCACAGGGTTCCGTACACCGCTCTGAGCCTCCGCTCCTACCTCTCGGCTTCCGATATAGACATAAAGGTCGATGCAAAGAATATCTTCGCAGTTGAGGAGATGACCTTCCTCATCGACTCCATAGTCACTGCGATAGTTGCGATCCTCATATCCGCGATCGACCTTATCCCGTTCATGGCGGGTCCTGAAGGCGTGATCATCGGAGTTATAGCATCTGCTGTTGTTCTCATACTCGGCAAGGACAAGATGCAGGAGAAGCTCCTGACAGCTGATATTCCAAAGACAGTGCGCAAGCTGGTGCCGAAGAACACGTTCAAGATACGCAAGGACAGCCTCTGCAGAGATGTCAAAGAATCCTTCTATGAGAGTCTCGAGCAGGAGAAGAGCGAGGAGATAACCAAGCGCATGGTTGAAGATATTTCAGCCCAGATCGAGCACACACTGGTAAAGATGGCCGAAGTCGTAGAGATACCGCTTGGCTAAAAACTGCACTATAAAACCCCGGGATTTTTCCCGGGGTCCTTTTTTATTCCATGTATGTATTCATGTACTTATCCCAGATCTCATCAGGTACGAGGCGTCCGCCCGTAGCCCAGCAGACCTGTGTTGCGTTAGCCAGCTTTTCAGCTGTGAGCCCATGCTCCTCCAGATATTTCTTCCCTGCATCAAGCTTCATTATGTTGAGCGGACCTATGAATGCAGCGCAGCTCGACGGCTCAATGAAGATATCCTCTGTCTCTTTCAGCATCCTCATGTAGTCGAAAAGGACAGCATCACGCACTGTGAAATCTCCGGACAGCAGGTTGCGGCAGATCCTTGTGACCAGTCCCGAAGGGCTTGCGCATGCGAGTCCGTCTGCTGCCGACATTCCGGTGAGCCCGAAGTCACTTACATTCACCTCGTTGAATCTGTCGGAAGCCATACCGAGCAGTACCGACGGGAACAGTGTCGGCTCACAGAAGAAGATGTGTACATCGTCCCTGAAAAGACGTTTGAAGCCGTAGCATACTCCGCCCGGAGCACCGCCTACACCGCATGGAACATAGATGATCATCGGATGATCCTTATCGACGGTAACACCCTTTTCCTCAAGCTGCTTTTTCATTCTGCCGGCGGCTACAGCATAGCCGAGGAAGAGCGGCAGCGAGTATTCGTCATCTACAAAGTAGCTCGTCGGGTCAAGATCAGAGAGCCTGCGGCCCTCACTTACAGCCTTTGAGTAGTCCTCTTCATACTCGATGACGTCGACACCCTTGCTGCGGAGCATGTCCTTCTTCCACTGTCTGGCATCGGCAGACATGTGAACTTTTACCTTGAATCCCAGGAATGCACTCATGATACCGATCGACAGCCCGAGGTTTCCCGTGGAGCCGACCTGTACGGTGTGCTTTCCGAAGAACTCCTTCATATCGTCATCAGCGAATCTCTCGTAATTGTCGTCCTCAGTGATGAGGCCTGCCTCGAGCGCGAGATCTTCCGCGTGTTTCAGAACTTCGTAAATCCCGCCTCTGGCTTTTACCGATCCGGCGATCGGGAGATGGCTGTCCATCTTCAGCATGAACCTGCCGGGTATCTCCGCATCGTACTTCGCTTCGAGTACTTTCTGCATCTCAGGGATGTCAGCAAGCGGCGATTCAATGAGTCCGTCATCTTCCGCTGTTTCAGGGAAGCACTTCTTAATATACGGAGCAAACTTATGGAGTCTTCTTTCGGTATCCTCAATGTCTTCATCCGTGACGACCAGCTGACAAAGCGCGTCCGTCATCTCAAACGGGAGCAGCTTATCGTTGATCCACAGCGTTTCAGTCTGATCAGCTATGTCTCTGAAGACCTGATCCCTCTCGATCATTTCTTTTGCGTATTCCTTGATGCCCATGCTGCATCCTCCTTTACATCGGTCCTTTATCTCTCGCGAAAGTATGAATCAGCTTTCTGCGAATCTGTACAGGCGTTATTTTACGTGCTGATTTACCTCCAAAATACCTGAACGATCTGTTCCGCCGGCTCACAGGCGGCCAGTACGGCAGCCCGCCTCCATTCGGGTTCTGAAAGTGCACGAAGTTCGCGACATACTGCACCATCTGGTCTTTCAGATCGTAATCAAACCTCTCGAAAGGCCGCCAGCATTTATCCATGTTGCCGAACATGTACCAGAGATCCGATCCGTGGAAAGCCTTGAAGCTGTTGCCCGGCAGATGCCTGTCAAACAGATATCCGTATACCGGGGCGCTTCCCTGCTTTACCCGTTTCATTGCCCAGCCGATCGCCATGTCATAAATTATGTATGGCATGAAGTCCTGCGACGTGATTCCGATTATCATCGGCACATCAAGATATTCTTTCCTTCGTATAACCTTCTGCGGGAGTTTCGGGATTATCTTTCCGTCGATGCCCGGCTGTACGGCCTGAAAGCTCCAGTTTTCCCTGGACTCCTCATACCAGGCTTTCCAGATCTTATCAGGCGGGAGTTTCCTGAATTCCTCAGTCGTCTCCACGCCCGCGCGTCTGCGGACACCTTCCCAGAAAGGAAGCGACTTTTTCTTTGTCCATGGTTTGGTAAAGATAGGTACTGCTCCGGCACCGGACATGAGCACGGCACCCTTTACTATCCATTTGAGTTCCTGTGTATACAGCAGGTTCATGATGGACATGGCCCCGGCCGACTGTCCCATTATGGTGATCTTATCGGGATCGCCGCCGAAATCGGCAATGTGTTCCTTTATCCATCTGAGGCCAAAGACCATGTCCTGCAGACCGTAATTGCCGGTTTCGTACAGCGAGAACACGTTCAGGCGGTACCCGAGTGATACGAACACGATATTATGCTTTGCATATTCAGTGCAGGTACCGTACGGCAGTTCCCCGACAGTACCGGTCTCGAATCCTCCGCCATGAATGAATACCAGGACAGGGTGGTTTTTCGCGTTTTCCTTTGCGATTATGTTCATCGTCATCGGCGATTCGGCGAACTTAAACTTCTGATCACTGCGGAATTCCTTATGATAAAACGCGTCCGGACCTGTTGACTCATCCCTGTAAGTAAGGTACTGATAACAGTCAGTCTCGATCTGCGTTGCATCAAACACATCCCACTTCGGATATGGCTTAGGATCTTCAAACCGTTCCGTCAATGCGTACGGTATGCCCCTGTACATACAGATCCCTTTATCTACTGTCCCTATGACTTTCCCAAGACCCGTTTCAATCTCTATTCTGCTCATAGTCTCCCGGTCTAAAACGGATCGCTTACAAGAACTTTTCCGTCTTCCTGTATGATGATGTTCATGCCGTCTTTAACGTATTCGAGGAATTCGTCACCCAGCGAATCAACTACCGGCATCTTTGCCTCAGGTGCATCCAGCCATACGTCGGCAAGAACCGCACCGGCAGCAGCCAGCGAATCGATAGGATTTGAGAACAGCATTGCTGCAGGCTGGCGCCCCATTGAGCATGCACAGTACAGCACGAGTCCGCCTGTAGTAGAGCCTATGGTCTGAGGCAGACACAGTGCCTTGCCGGCCATCTGCTTCCCGTACAGATCAGGATTGTTCTGATCACCGCAAGTAGCCTTTTTATCGCCGAACTGCAGTGCCTTCTGGAAGGAGGCCAGTGTGTTAAGACCGCCATGTGATACGAGCGCCTCAGCAGAGACCCTGCCCGGCGCGACTACGCGTCCCTGGAATGTCTTCATTTCTGTTTGCCTCCTTTCCTGTTGCGTGTGATCTGCTCTGCGATCTCATCATCCGTATAGAAACGGGCAGATGTGTATGTTCTGAGCTTGTTGCTCGAAGTGATGACAGGCATCTTCTCGCTGAGCGGATTGTTCATATACATGAGCGGACAGATATAGGATGTGATGACTCCTGTCGCTTTAAGCCTGTCGGCATACTCTGTTTTACCGAATGCCTCGAGAACATCAGGCGCGGCAGTAAAGACCGTCGGTACCGACACTTTGGACGCACCGCTCTTAGCAAGTCCTTCCTCTACCTTTTCTGTCCAGTCCTTGAGCTGCTGCAGACTCATATGCGGACAGCCCATGAAGCAGAGCTTCGGTTCAGCATCCTTGTTCTTCCAGATGACCGGGTATTCCCTGTAAACTCTTTCGAGCTCATCGTCATCAACTACATAGACCTTAGCGCCTTCCTTTATGAGCGACTCTCCGTACTTTGCAGCTTCAGGAGTCAGCTTATCGATGTGGTAGAGTCCTACCGCACCGTTCGAAGCTGTGGCAGCGCCGAAGTCCTTGAGGTAAGTGCATGCTTCGTCGTTGAGTTCCGTGCCGAGCCACTTATCAAGGCCCTTTACATACGGAACGTCTTCCATAACTTTCATGCCTATGGCGGAACCGAGCAGCTGGGCTTCAGGTTTTTTAGTTGTCTTTATCTCTACTATCCAGTCAGCCTTGCGGCCCTCGTCAGTAAGGAGACCGAATTTAGGAACATATCCGATGACAGAACCCATGAGATCGATGATTCCGGAATTGCGGTTGCATCTTGCTCCGAGCACTGAGTTGGCATATACGACAGCCGATGATTCAGACCAGCTGAGGACCTCGCCGAATCCCGGTTTATTGCCTACTTCATCCATGTAACACGTGCATGTGAACGCGTTGTCCGAGAGAAGGCCAAGATCGGCCAGCTGTTTCTCGTAGTCCTTCTGTCTGCTGTACATGAATATTTTGAAAACGACGTCCTGCGCAAAGTTGCTCGGTACGTTTTTGTCGAGCGGCTTAGGGTCTACCGTGAACTTCTGTCCCGACGGAGCTCCTGCCTCGAGCAGCTTGTCCATCAGATCATAGACCGGTCCCAGAGCCTTGAGCCCGAATGAGGTCACGAGGTGGTTGTACTTGCTGCTGATCGGCACCATTTCAGTCGCGCCGAAAAGCTCACCGTATCTGACCAGTGACTCCATTACCTTCGCGAGAGTCTCCCCCTTTGAGCCTTCGAGTATCGCTCTCTGCTCATCGGTCAGTTTAACTTTGTAATCCAACTATCCCATCTCCTTTCCTTAAGTTTATATCTATATCTTCACTGATATTCTAACACATTGAAGTGTTGTTAACCTTCTAATTGTCTGCCAGCTTAGAATTGTTTTTCATGCGTACGCTCGAGGTGTCGAGGATGAGTCCGAGAGCTTTGTCTGTCTCTTCCTTCGCCATTTCGCAGATCTTTTTATTGGCCTCAGCTGCCAGTGAATAGTCACCTGTATCCGCCATCTTTTTATCATATTCGATGATTATCTGACGGGCGCGGATGTTCACAGCA
>JBGUVT010000092.1:0-9972 GCA_045220485.1 Anaerovoracaceae bacterium
CTCCCACAGATCCATGGCATTTCCGAGATCTCCACGGGCTATCACTATCTCATCGCAATGCGGGATAAGCTCTTTTATTCTGCTTACTCCATCTCTGTTTTCTATTTTCGCCAGAAGGCGTACTTCTTCGCATCCTGCCCGGTCAAGTGCACTGCGTACTTCTATCAGGTCTTCCCTGCTGCGGACAAACGGCTGCATGACAGCAGTTACGCCATATTCCTTAGCTCTTTTCAGCTGATTTCTGTCGTTTTCTGTCATTGCCGGAGTCTGAAAAGCGCATCCCGGAAGTGCCAAACTTTTTCTGCTCTCGAGAATCCCTCCTCGAACGACCTGCAGTCTGGTTCCCCGCAGATCTGACCGATACTCAGTTTTAAGAAGTATCTTGCCGTCATCAAGCAGAACCTCCTGTCCGGAGTCCGATTCTTCAATCGCCTTTTTTACGTCTGCCGGGAACGGAATATCTTCGGTGTCAATCAGTTTGCCCTCTGTAAGAATGACAGGTGCTTTCATGTATCCTATCCTCAGCTCGGGACCCTGCATGTCTATGAGCAATTCGGGGCGGACACCGCATTCACGGGCTGCTTCGTGCAGGCTTTCGATCAGGGACGACGCTTCCTCAAGTGAAGTATGAGACAGGTTGAGCCGTACTCCATCCATTCCCTCCTGAAACATCTGCTTTATTGTTGTTTTATCTTTGCATGCAGGACCGATCGTGCCGTAGATCCTAACTTTTCCCATATTCAGTCTCCCAGGAATGATTTCAGTTCCGCCAGTCTGCGGACAGCTTCATCGCGCCCCATCTGATATACCCTCTCAAGCTCATCCGGATCCTTTTCGGTACGCCCGATACCCGGATCCTCAGGCGGCCTTATAACAAATACCTCGCCGCATGATTCTTTACGGTCAATATCATCCATCTGCCCGTTATAGACAATATGTCTTACCATCATCGCCTTTGCAATTGCCGGATACTTTCTGAGCACAATTTTTACGAGCGGCACTATGCGCGATTTTTTCTTTCTGTATCCCTTTTGCCTGGTCAGCACTATAACATTTCTGTTATATCCCTGCTGCTCCATGTACTCATAAGGAACGGAACAGACTATTCCTCCGTCGAGCATTTCATATCCGTCTACCGAAACAATATTGGAGACGACCGGCATTGATGCTGATGCGCGCATCCATTCTATATCAGCCGGTCCGCCGTCCGTGCACTTATGAAATCTGACTTCTCCGGTCTTAGCGTCGGTTGCGCCGATGTAGAACTCTGTCGGATCATTTTTAAAAGTTTCCGTGTCAAACGGATCGAAGATCTCCGGAATCGTGTGATAGCAGAATTCTGCACCATAAAGATCACCGGTCCTTATGAGTGATTTAAGGCTGCAGTAGCGCCAGTCCCTGCTGTACCTTTTGTTGTACCTGATAGCTCTCCCAATCTGATGGGATTTATAATTGCAGCCGAAAGTAGCTCCTGCAGATATCCCTGCAGCTCCGTCAAACCGTATTCCGTTTTCCATTATGACGTCGAGCACTCCGCAGGTAAACATCCCGCGCATCGCTCCGCCTTCGAGTACCAGTCCCTTTTTCATATTTGTATCTTTGTCCATTCGTAAATATTCAAAGAAGCGGCCCCCTCTGTCCCAGGGAGAGCCGCTATATTGTATGTGCTGTTAAAGGTTGGATGAACCGTATTTATTAAGCAAATCATGCTTCAGATTCCAGAGCGGTTTGCTGAGGTCAACATAGTAAGTCTGCGGATTCTCAAATCTGAGGAACTCACCCCAGAGCTTGTCTACCTGCTCCGTGCATGTAGCCTTGATCTCATCGATCTCAGGCTCCTTATAGACCAATTCGCCCCTCTCGAAGATAGGTACAAGAAGTTCTACTGCCGTGTAATCATAAACCACCTTGCGTTTCCAGACTGCGTTAGGATCGAATATCTCGAACGGCTTGCCGTCAGGGATAGGCTCATCTCTCAGCATGATAAGATCCGCAATCGCCTTTCCGGTGTCGTTTCCGTAGAACCTGATGACCTTCTTGAAGCCAGGGTTGGTGATC
The DNA here is from genome assembly GCA_045220485.1 of Anaerovoracaceae bacterium. Lineage (GTDB taxonomy): Bacteria > Bacillota > Clostridia > Peptostreptococcales > Anaerovoracaceae > Crickella. Next base: position 2,059 of record JBGUVT010000092.1, read on the forward strand.
TTCTCTACGTTCTCGGAGATCTTCATTTTTGGCACCATCTTGCCTTCTTTCCAGATGCCCGAAAGCTTGTATACACCACCGAATACAGGTTCAGATCTGGCTGTGATAAGTCTCTCGCCTACGCCGAAGGAATCGATCTTGGCGCCTTCAAGGATAACGTCTCTGATGATGTATTCATCGAGAGAGTTGCTGATAACGATCTTGCAATCCGTGAGTCCCTCCGCATCGAGTACCTTGCGGCACTCTCTGGTGAGGTATGTGATGTCTCCGGAGTCGATACGCACGCCCATCTTCTCAGGCTTGAGTTCCTTGAACACCTTGATAGCGTTTGGAAGTCCGGACTTGAGCACGTTGTATGTGTCGATCAACAGAGTTGCATTCTGCGGATAAAGCTCAGTGTATTTGTAGAATGCTTCATACTCAGTATCGAAACTCTGTACCCAGCTGTGCGCCATTGTACCCAGAGCCGGAACGTGATGGTTTCTGTCAGCGATGGTGCATGCTGTACCTACGCATCCGGCGATGTAGGAAGCTCTTGCGCCGTAGACTGCAGCATCAGCTCCGTGTGCGCGCCTTGTACCGAATTCCATTACAGGTCTGCCCTGAGCGGATCTTACGATACGGTTGGACTTTGTCGCAATCAGGCTCTGATGGTTGAACTGCATCAGAATGAAAGACTCTACGAACTGTGCCTGGATCAGCGGTCCCTTGACTATCATTACAGGCTCATGCGGGAATATCGGGTAGCCTTCAGGCACCGCCCACACGTCGCACTCGAATTTGAAGTCTCTCAGGAACTGCAGAAACTCCTCGCTGAAGCATCCTTTGCTTCTCAGATAATCCGTGTCTTCCTCGGTGAAGCTGAGACGCTTCATATAAGCGATGATCTGCTCCAGACCTGCCATGATGGCAAATCCGCCGCCGTCAGGAACGCGCCTGAAGAATACGTCGAAACAGGCTTCCGCATCCCTTATGTCTGAGTTGAAATACCCGTTAGCCATCGTGATCTCATAGAAATCCGTCAGCATGGTAAGATTATAATCGTTAAGCATTTTTGCTCTCCTTATCATCGGCCTGCGCGTTCTGTCATCACGGGGTCAGACAGAACAGACTGCGCAAATTACAGTATATTAATAATATTATAGTTTGCAGCAGAGCCATTTGCAATCTGTCAATATTGAGGATGAGCCGCTCGCGTGGTAGAATAAATGCTGTTATGAGAGAAATCCCTATCACCGCAAATGACGCCGGGCGCAGACTCGACAGATTCCTGAGGAAATATCTCCCCGGGGCATCTCTCAGCGAGATATACAAAATCATCCGCAAAGATGCAAAAGTCGATGCAAAGCGCAGGAACGAGTCGTATATACTGAATGAAGGCGAGATCCTGACGCTCTATCTGTCCGACGAAGCTTTTGAAAAGCTGTCGCGCGGAAAGAGTACATTTGGTGCGGGATCTCCGGCAAATGCCTCAAAGGCAAAGCGCACTTTCAGGATCGTTTACGAAGATGGAAATGTCCTGATGGCGAACAAGCCTTACGGTCTTCTGACACACGGCGATTCACACGAGAAAAAAGATCATCTTGCCAACCAGGTCAGGGACTACCTGATTGCGTGCGGCGCATATGACCCCCGCAGTGAGAAAGTCTTTTCGCCGGCGCCTGCCAACAGACTCGACCGCAACACAACCGGAATAGTACTATTCGGCAAAACAGCGGCTGCGATGCGCGAGCTTGGGCGTATGATCAGAGAGGATGAGATCCGTAAGTTTTATCTCACGATAGCCTGCGGTACCATCAGACATGAGCTGCACCTGGGCGGCTCGCTCTTAAAGGATGAGACTGCAAACAAGGTAAAGATACTTAACAGTGGCGACGGCAAGAGTATTGAGACCATAGTGCGCCCGCTCGAACAGCTGTCTTTCGGGGATGGCCTTAAAGCCACTCTCTGTGAGGTCGAGCTCGTGACAGGACGGTCCCACCAGATAAGGGCTCATCTTGCCAGCACCGGCCACCCACTTATAGGCGACAGCAAGTATGCGGACCGTGGAGCAGTTCTGATCAACAAATACGTGCGCGAGCGATTCGGCCTTTCGACTCAGCTTCTTCACGCCTTCCGTATCGAGTTTTCTGAAGCGGATGCTGAGTCCGAAGTTCTCGGTTATCTGGCAGAGAAGACATTTGAAGCGGATGCTCCCGCAAGATTCAGGGAAATATTAAAAGGTCTGGGCGGCAGATAAATGCCGGTGCAGACAGTCATCAGTTTGAAAAGGAAGCAGAAATGAGATCAGACAGATACAAGACAAGCAATCTGAAAACAGGAATGAACGAAGAAGACCGTGAGGATTTCTGGAACGGTGCCGCCATCGGCGAACATGCCGAGAAGCCGACCACAGGCCAGAAAGCAGGAAGTTTTATCAAGAGCCTCGTCGCGGATGTTCTTATCGCAGTCTGCCTTGCCGCCGCGGTTCTGTATTTCATAAGACCGACCATCGTCAAGCAGAGCTCCATGGAGGATACCCTCAAGGAGAATGACTACATGATCATGTACAGGCAGGCGTATAAGAAGAATACTCCTGAACGCGGAGACATCATCATCTTCCAGAGTGATCTGATAAACGAGGACTCCGGCAAGGACAAGCTGCTGATCAAGCGTGTCATAGGTCTGCCGGGCGACGAGATCATGATCAAAGAAGATCAGCTCTACATAAACGGTGAAGCTTATCACGAGGACTACCTGAAGGACGGCTATACTCCTGCATTTGAGATACCGCCTGAAGGAGAGACATATAAGGTGCCTGAAGATTCATACTTCTGCATGGGAGATAACCGCGTAGGCAGCGTGGACTCAAGGCGCAGCGAAGTCGGCGTTGTTCCGAAGGAAGCTATCAAGGGAAAAGTCATAGTCAGGCTGTTCCCATTCAACAAAATCAAAACATTTTAAAGGCAGATAAGAAAACAATTGGCAAAACGTTCACGCAAAATAGTCGCGAATAACAAGAAAGCGTTCCACGATTATATCATCGAGGACCGTTTTGAGGCGGGCATAGTACTGACCGGAACCGAGATCAAGTCGATCCGTAAGGGCTCCTGCAGCATCAAGGAGAGTTATGCCAAGATCACAAGCAAAGGCGAGCTCGTGCTGACAGGCATGCACATAGCTCCTTACGAGCAGGGAAACCGCTACAATGTCGATCCGCTCAGGGTCCGCACTCTTTTGATGCATAAAAAAGAGATAAACAAACTGTACGGCATTGTCAAAACGCAGCAGGGTCTGACCCTGATACCGCTGTCTGTTTATCTTGATGAAAACGGAAGATGTAAGATCGAGCTCGGGCTTGCACGTGGTAAAAAGAACTATGACAAGCGCGAAGCCCAGGCTAAGCGCGATGCTGAGCGCAAAATGGACAAAGCCATCAAGGCGTCCCGAAATCGATGATATGATAGCCGCTGCCATTTATGAGCAGCGTGCCCGACGGATGCCTGAGGCTCCTCTTCATTTCACCATACTCCCGATGAACATGCCCGTAGCAATGAAGCTGCGGGCTGTATTTATTCAGCAGCCCATTAAAACATTCGAATCCTCTGTGCGGAAGATCCTCCATATCGCCGTAGCCGCGGCATGGCGCGTGCGTGAGCAGGATATCAAAAGCCGGCTTCCCTTTTTCACCACTTACGTTATCTGCGGATCTGATGAAGCTCATGACCATGTCTTTCCGTCTGCATTTTCTGACAGCGCGTTCTGCCCTTTTTACGCGGGCTTCCATCTCTCGCTCTGTATACATGTCAGCAGCTTCGTCCTTGTAACGCATTGAGCCGCCAAGCCCGAGGATCCGAATTTTCTGCTTTGACGAACCGCTGCCGCACTCTATCTCCACTACCTTGCCATCCGCGTCTTCGCAGCCTTCAGGCGGCCTTTCATCGTACCTTCCGTCGTGATTGCCACGCACATACACGAGCGGCACATTCAGCATCGTGACCAGAAACTCAAGGTATTCCGCTTTGAGGTCTCCGGCGGACAGTATAAGACCGACGTCTGCCAGTCTTTCAGCAGTCGCCCCTGTCCAGTTGTCCCACAGGGACTTCTCTTCAGTGTCGGATATCAGGAGTATCTTCATGCCGTCATAGTGGTGTGCCGTCAGCTACTTGACACCTGTCTTGGATTTCTCCACTCCGCTGAGTTTTACGGTTGCTTTGGCTTCATCATCAAGTGTATCTATCTTAGGGATCTCCCCTATCACGTTCTCGTTCAGCCAGTCCATGGTGATTACTTCCATGCTTGTAAGAGGTGCATCTTCTGCCCGTCTTATCACACCCTCATGACTGCGGAGCTCTCCGTCGAAAGGATTGATGTTCCCACCGATAATATCCCGGCGAAGTATCTCCACCAGCCTGCGGGTGTATGGCGAGATGGCATCGGACAATTCAATGTCGACAACGCCTGAGATCATGCCCCACCAGTAATTCGTGGCTCGGTCCTTTTTGTCGACCGCGCTGGAGCTGTACGTACCTTCGATTATGGTTCTGACGATTATTTCGTAAAGCTTGCCCCACTTGTAGACAGGTGCAGCGAGATGAGTGATCAGGCATGTGCCGGAAAGGTCATTACCCTGACCCGGTTCGCATCTTTCAACATGGCAGACTCCGTAGGCATCACTTCCATCCGTATTGTGCAGAGAATCGACTGCTGATACTACATGGATCCCGTCGTTGACCATGTCCCACCACCAGTTGGCATCCTGCTTTGTCGCCCAGTCAAGGTGAATCTTTACTTCCGGGTCAGTCATAGCTGCGCCGATAGCAAATGCATTGATGCAGGCAACGGTACCGTAAACAGGCATGCCCGAGCGATAGCCGATCCTGTGCGAACCGTCTGCCGCTGCTGCAGCTCCCGCAACGAGCCCTGCAAGGAACTTCGCCTCATAAAGCTTGGCAAAGTATGTCCTGACAGCATGATGCGCCAGATTTACAGAACAGTTTAGGAACTTGACATCGCTGTATTTGATGGCTGCGCGCAGGGTATCATCCATCTGCCTGACAGATGGTGTAAACACTACATCAGCGCCCCACTTTACCGCAGCTTCAGCCGCTTCGTCGAATGAAGCAAAGAACTTCTCAGCAGTATCCTCTTCCGCCTTGTCTATCACAAATCTTGCTGTTTCCACCAGGCCGCCGTATGTCTGCTCCAGATAGCGGCGCCCTTCTTCATGGTCAAAGAACCAGTTGGATGCATCCGGCATCTTATCGTAAATGAATGCCGCTTTCAGCGGATTCTTTTTTGAGTAAGTAACTGCAGGCAGCACCTTGCTGAGCAGTGAGTCCGGTCCGGCAACGAGCTTTTCAGCCTTTGTGATCAGTCCTCCCGCATTTACTGCTTCGTCTGATGATTCCACCAGAGCAACATTATCCTTGTTATGTGCTAAAAGCAGCTCATGCTTTATCTTCTTCAGCCTCTTCTCTACTTCCTTGTCAGGCTGTTCCAGAACATCTGCTGTAAATATGCGAAGATACACAACAAACGCATCCCCAAGCGCCATACCCTGTATCTTTCCCTGCAGAGTCTTAATTACCTTGCAGAACCTCCAGTATGCCGACTTCAGCTCTTTTACGAGCTCATCAGGCCAGGGCTCCGCATCTGCACTGATACTTCTGCCGAGGAGCTCAGCGATGCTGGCATAAGACCCCTGCTCTTCACAGACTATATCGTAAATCGGCGCAACCCTGTAGAAATCCAGAAATTCAGCATAAACAGGGTTCTCCGCCATCACTTCCGCAGTCGGAATAATCCTTATGACGTCCCCCATAATGGTCGGCATCTCAAGAAAGCGGCTTACAGATACACGCTTGTTGCCCTCCTGAACATAAAACTTATGCAGATACTCATAGGCTTTTATAGGACTGTTGAACCCCTCGCTGAGCTGAGCCTGATACAGATTGCTCCACTTTGCAGCAAACTCAGTGTCTGTATCGAGCAGAGGAAGGAAGCCCGGTGCGAACGAATTCTGTCTGGCACATGTTTTGGTTCCGGCGATCAGATCGACAGGGATCTCCTGCAGTCCGACATTCCTTTGCGGCAAAACATCATTGTCCGGACATATATCATCGAGAGCAGGCAGGTATGGATATTCTCCTGCAGCGAGTCTCGCTTTGTATTCTTTTTCTCCGGCCCTCAAGGCCTTTATATATTCATCGATCATAAAAACGATCTCCTTTTCCTATAACTTGAGCAGGCGGTCAGCCCGCTTTACGTCTCATATTGTACAGACAAATATGCCGTTCTTCAAGTGTGGCAGTCACAGATGACTTTGATAATTCAGAGGTCCTTTTTCCGACATAATAAGCACTTTTTCCGGCATAAATCCCACGGCGCCTGTTCGAAAAATGCTTGTACTCCTTGCAATCACTGCTCTGATCCCGTTCTTTTCCGCGATTTGACTCATGATGCCCCAAAGGTTTACTTTGGGCTCACAGCACAACTCTTTCCATAATAGTTGGCTTTTTCCCCACCGGGCGGTCCCGGCTCCTATCCGGAGTACGGGACTGCCATTCTAAAATGAAGAATCAGTTGAAAGGAGCAGAAATATGTTGGACCTGATGGGTTTTAAGGAGGAATTTGTATCGCAGTGCCGCAGTGCGCTTTGCGAAACCGGGCCTGAAGATATAAAGATAGAAGAGCGTAAAGTAAACAAGGCTCAGCGCGGCGAGCTGAACGGAGTTCTTTTTATGAAAGAGGGCCTGTTATGCGCGCCTACATTTTATATAGAGGATTTTTATAAGGCGTATAAAGACGGCACTTCTATCGCAGACCTTTCTCACGATGCAATAGAAACAGCAGTACGCAGCATGGATATGGCAAGCCTTTTCGCGCAGGACTCACTGGACATGATCGGAGATTCCGAGAACCTCAGGGTTCGGATGCTTGATAAGGGCAGAAACAAAGGGTACCTGAAAGACAAGCCATACCGGGAATTAGGCTGTGGGTTCGTATACGTTGCGGAAATAGGACGCGGTGAATACGGAGCGGTCATCACAAATGAGCTCATAAAAGAATATGACATGGCAGAAAATGAGTTTTTCGACAAGGCTATAAAAAACACTGTCGGGAATTTCCCGGCATTATTGCACGATCTGGGTGAGTCAGTCATCGGTGACCCGGAAAGCTGCGTAAATCTGCTTGATCAGCCATCAGGAAGAGCACCGGCAGGAGCAGGCCCGGGATTCGTGCTCACCAACTCCAGGTTTTTCTGGGGTGCCGGCACATTATTCTATCCCGGAATGATCGACCGTCTGCATGAACTTCTGGGCGGGGATTTCTATGTTCTTCCCTCGTCCGTCCACGAGCTCATACTCATAGCTGTCGATGACCAGGATCCGCAGCAGTTGGTCGATCTGGTCCGCTCCGCAAACCGTTCTGTCGTTAAAGATAATGAGATCCTTGCGGATGATCTGTACATCTGTGAATCGGGAGAGCTGCACCGTGTCAGTTATGGAGGAATTATTCCTGCCTGCGGTGATAATGTATGCTGAACTCTGTGTGTTCCGGAGACATGAAAAAGCCCGGGCTTGTCTGAACACCCGGGCTTTGCCTGCTAATTGAGTGTTTTTACGGTACCGATAAACAGTGGTATGCCCGTTCTGGTATCTACCAAAGCATATACAAACGGTCTGTCCATCCTGATCTCTATAGGATCATCAATATATACACTGCCTTCTTTTGCGATCACTGCTGTGGCTGCAGCTGCCTTTGTGCCGTTCCGGTCAAGTTCGATATGCGTTTTATGTATGACCCTGTCAACCATAACAGAAGGCTCACCCATTCCGGAGAAATCTGCAGTCATTGAAAATGTTTTCTTCATGCCCATATCCTGTAGCACAGTTTCGAGATCCGTTCCGTAATCATACTTGAACTCAGGCA